>CAZOAE010000123.1:0-2812 GCA_964577725.1 uncultured Erysipelotrichaceae bacterium
CAAATATATTATTCTAAAAGAAAGATGATTTCTTCATATATAAAACAATATGATTTAGATGTTATAAAAGGTGATTTTAAAATTAAAGAGAAAACGAGAAGTTTTTTTCAACCAATTATTGAAGATCAAAACGGTACTTATATTTTCGCTGGTGAAGTGTTTTTTCCAAGTAAATACTTAAATGAATTTAAGTTATTAGGAATGGAATTATTTGTTGTTGATTCTTCTTTTATTGATATTGAAAATATTGATGAAATGGTTGTTGATGCATTAAATGGTAAAACTAGTGAGTTCGGTTCTAATTATTTAATGTTTGAAAAAATGGTTGATGATTATGGAAAATAGAATTGAATTATTAATGCCCGCGGGCGATTTAGCACGATTAAAAACAAGTTTATTATATGGTGCAGATGCTGTTTTTATAGGGGGGAAATCTTTTTCTTTAAGAGCAAAAGCAAGTAATTTTACTTTAGATGATATTAATGAAGGAGTTAAATTTGCTCATTCTTTAAATAAAAAAGTATATGTAACTGTTAATATTATTCCCCATAGTAAAGATTTAGATCGAATTGAAGATTATTTAATTTCTTTAGATAAAATAGGGGTTGATGCGATTATAGTTTCATCTTTATATGTTATTAAATTAGTTAAGAAATTAAATTTAAAATTAGAATGTCATATATCAACACAAGTAAGTATTACTAATAGTGAATGTGTTAAGTTTTATGAAAATTTAGGTTGTACAAGAGTTGTATTAGCAAGAGAATGTTCTAGTTTAGAAATTGAAAGTATTAAGAAAAATACAAATGTAGAATTGGAAGTTTTTATTCAAGGTGGGTTATGTTCATCATATTCTGGAAAATGTACTTTATCTAATTATTTTGTTAATCGTGATGCGAATAGGGGTGGGTGTGCCCATTCTTGCCGTTGGGATTATTCTTTATACAATAATGATAATTTAGTTTATGATAAGCCTTTTAAGATTGCTTCAAAAGATTTAATGGGAATAAGAAAAGTAAAAGAGCTTATTGAAATAGGTGTTTCTTCTTTAAAAGTTGAAGGTAGAATGAAATCTATTAATTATGTTGCGATAGTAGCAAAAACTTATCGTGAGATAATTGATTGTGTATATAATAATTGTTTAACTGAAGATAAACTAATTGAAGCAGAGAATACATTAAAAAAATTAGAGAGTAGACCATTATGTGAAGGTTTTTTAAATAGCAATGGAGTTTCTAATTTTGAACAAATTTATGATAATGAGTCTTTAATGGTTAATAAATCATATTTAGGTTATATTACTAATTATGATTTTGAAACAAAAAGAACGGATATTGTTAGGAAAAATGATATTGCTGTTGGAGATGAAATTGAAGTTTTTTGTTTTGATAAACCTTCATTTGTTATTAAAATTGAATCTTTATTTGATAAAGATGGTGAAGTTAGTTTAGCAAATAAAACAGAAAACGGATTATATTCATTTATATTAGAAGAAATGAAACCATATTATATATTGAGAAAGTATGAAAAATAAGACTTTTATTATTGTTGCAATTATTTATTTTTTATTAAGCACAGGAAATAATTTAATTCACCCAATTACAACGCCTTTTATTCAAGATTATTTGATGATAGATTCATCATATTTTGGTGTATATTATTCATTTATGAGTTTAGGGCAAGTTGTAGGCGCTATTGTATGTAGTTATTTAGCAAAGAAAATTAATAATAAGTATTTGTTGATAAGTGGTATTTTAGGATATGGTATATTTCAATTGTGCTTTGGATTTATTAATTTTAATCCTAATATAGTTATTATATGGAGATTCTTTTCTGGCTTTTTTATTGCTTTACCTAATACTTTAATTTTAGTTTTTGCTTTAGAAAGTTTAAATCAAGAGAATAGAATAAAAGGATTATCATTATTAGCAAGTTTAAATATTTTAGGTGTTGCTGTTGGGTATGAAATTGGTGGATTACTTCACGATTATGTGTTTTTTGATAATTATTATTTATCTTTTATTGTTCAAGGTGGTTGGTGTTTATTAACTTCTATTATTAGTTTTGTTTGTTTAAGAAAGCGTACAGATGATAATAACAAAAAAAGTGTTAATTATTTATTAACTATTAAAAATATGAATAAATCTAAGAAAATATTTTTTCTTTCTTTTTTACTTTGTTCATTAGCAACAATTATCGTTAGTAAGTATTTTGAACCTTTTTTTCAAAATATTGATAATCAAAAGTTTTCATCAAGTGATTTAGCACATATTGTTACTTTAACTAGTGTAATTGGTATTGTGGCAAATTTAGTTTTTATTCCATTGATAAAAAATAATAAGAAAATTAATGCGAATATTATCTTTACTATATTTTTATTTTTAAGTGGTATTTTAATATTAACTATTTTTTCTCAAACAAATGAAAATGTGTTAGTGGTGCTTATTTTTTCACTGTATTTAGTTTATTCTATGGTTCGTTATTTAATCGTTCCTATTGAACAAAATATTACTGTTGATGGAATTGAACAAAGTGAAATATCTTCTTATGTTTCTATTAGACAAGCATTATTATCAACTTCTCAAGTAATTGGACCATTACTAATGAGTGCTGTTTTTTCTTATAATATGCATTTAGTATTCATTATTGCGGGTATTTTGTTTATTATTTCTGGTATTTTAACCTTATTTTTTATAAAAAAATAATTATTTATATTGCACATTTTCTATCGTTTAAAATAAAATGAGAATGTAACGACATTGTTTTATTAATTATTTATAAAATTTTGTTGTTATATGGTATTTTTGTATTT
>CAZOAE010000124.1:0-2751 GCA_964577725.1 uncultured Erysipelotrichaceae bacterium
CAACTTACGCTGTTCCCAAGCTTCAGTAAATCCAGTGAATCTAATGGCTGGTTTTTTGTTATTTTCCTCCATTTTATTCACCTCCCAGTAACTTTTTTAAATCTTGAAGACCTTGCATATCAAATTCATCACCAACTAACTCATCAATCAATGAATTTAGTTCCTTTGATGTATTTTCAATTTCAGTTTCAATATCTAATAAAGTATCACTATATTTTTTCTTAAGTGCATTTACCTTAGTTACCAATTCATCAATAATTAAACCTGGTAATTTATTTATAGATTCAACTATAGGATCATTCCATTTAATGTCTAACAATTTTAGTCCTTCTTCTGTAGACATGTTTTCTATCGATTCTTTTGTCAATTGATGAAGATTTTCTACTTTATTTTTGATTTCTTTCTTAACGCTCTTCTCGTCCTCAATTAAATTATTAACGGCAATTATTTTACTTTCTAAAGAACCTTCTTCAATAACAAGTTTCTTATATGATTTAACTAGTTTACTTATTTCTTTAGGAACAAAGCCAGTACCATCTTCGTTTATAAATTCACCTTTATCATCTTCATCGATTGATTCTAATATTTCATCGAATGAAGCTGTAATTGATGATAATTTGCTATTTAAATTTTCTATTTCTATTAAGTTTTCAGTTAAAATGTTCTTTTGTACCAAATCAAAAGGAAGAATTAACCCTTTAAAGCCATCTGCAACTTCTATTTCCTTATCATCTTTCTTTTTAATAATCATATTTGGAACTACTTCTGTAATAGTTTCAATACCTTCACTTTGTATCACTTCGGCGTCTTGAGTTATAGTTTGCCAATTATCTCTAAATAATTGATAGGCTTTATATTTATCTATTAATTTGATATTATTTAATCTTTCAAAAATGTTTTCTGCAATTTTATCTTCTATAACAGAAATGTTAAATGTTGAAACATTATTGATTAATTCATTATTTAAATAATTTGAAAAATCAGCAAAAGAATTTTTGAAATTATTGGCAAATGATATAACATCACAATTATCGGTAATAACATCTTTTATCTCATCAATATTACAGATAGAGTATGATGAACTCTTTTCAGTAAATAATTGATTTCTTAAAGAGGGGAATGCATCCCAATATTCATTTAATTCATCTATTTCATTATTAGGAATTCCACCATTTAATGTTGCATAAATATCATAAGATTCAGTTCTTTCTGAAGAATCAACATATCTAGGAATATTCAAGTTATAATCATTGTTTCTAATCTCATCTTTAGATACAACTTTAGAAAATTTAGGAATTGAAACTCTATTTTTAACTGTATCAACTATTTTTCTAATATCGCTATCTTGAAGTTTATTATTTTTACCCACTTTTATAAACCCCTTTGATGCATCAATAATTAAAACATCTGTATTTTCTCTTTTTTGTTTTAAAATCATTATAATTGTTGGAATACCTGTTCCAAAAAATATGTTTGATGGTAATCCAATTATTGCATCAATATTATTTCTTTCAATTAGATTTCGTCTTATTTGTTCTTCTTGCCCACCTCTAAATAATACTCCATGAGGTAATACTATAGTCATTATTCCATCTGGTTTAATATGATATAAATCATGCAATAAGAAAGCATAATCAGCTTTTGATTTTGGTGCAACGCCATAATCTTTATATCTAGGTTCAGTATCTTTATCTTTTGGATCCCAAGGTTGTGAGTAAGGAGGGTTTGAAACTACAGCATCAACATATAATGGATGATATGATCCAGCCTTATCACTTTCATCAAAATAAGGCCAGTCATCTTCTAACGTATCTCCATTTCTTACTAAGATATTATCAGGCAAAATTCCTCTCATAACCAAATTCATGCGAGTTAAGTTATAAGTATTTTCTTTCAATTCTTGAGCATAGTATTTAATATTATCTTTATCTTTTACATGTTTTGCTACAGAACGTCCAATATTAATAAGTAAAGAACCAGAACCACTTGTAGGGTCGTAAATTTCTATTTTTTCTTTATCTTTTAAATGTTCAGCTACAATTTCTGACATTAATAAAGAAACTTCATGTGGTGTATAGAATTCACCAGCTTTTTTACCTGCATTTGCTGCGAAATTAGAAATCAAATATTCATAAACAAAACCTAAAACATCATAATCTTGTTTACCATCCATTGGTATATCATTTATTAAATAAATAAGGTCAGATATTGCCTTTGTTCTTGCTTGGTCAGTAGAACCTAAATTTGATAATCCAGTATCCAGTGTTTTAAAGATATCTTTGAATACTTTTTCATGACTTTTGTTTATTAATCTTGAAAAAGCTGATAAAGCTTCTTTAACAATTAAAATTGAAAAATTACCATCTTCATTATTTATCCAAGTAGAAAATAAATGGTTATAAGAAATAAAATATCCTAAATTTTTTTGTGAATGATTAACTGTATCAATATCATCTTCAGTTAAATACATTTTTAAATCTTCTTTTGTCATTCCTTCTTTTATAAAGAAATTTTCTTCTTTATCAGATAAGAATTTATAAAATATAAACCCTAATATATAATCCTTATAATCATTTGCTTCAATCTTTGAACGCATCTTATTAGCTGCAGACCAAATTTTACTTGCTAATTGTTGTTTATTCATATTATACCCTCCAAAATTTTCTAAAATTAATAGAATTTCTTCAATTCATATTTATACAATTTTACCATATTTTTGTATAAAACTTCAACATAACTGACACTAAATAT
>CAZOAE010000125.1:0-2728 GCA_964577725.1 uncultured Erysipelotrichaceae bacterium
TTGATGGTGTAATACCTAGTTATAATGGTGCATTAACTGAACTAGATAAGGAATTAGAAGCATTTGGCAAACAAACAATTAAGAATTATAATAATAATTTTGAAACATTACATATAACTGAAGCAATTATTAATGTCTTTGAATATATCTCAAAAACAAATAAATATATTGAAGAAAATCAACCTTGGGTTTTAGCAAAAGATGAAACAAAAAAAGATATTTTAGCAAGTGTTATGAATCATCTAAGTAATGTTATTAGACAAAGCGCTATTATGTTATCACCAATTTTATTAGATGCTCCTAAGAAAGTCTTTACGCAATTAAATATCGAAGAAAAATATCAACATTACGATAGTTTAGAATTATTTGATTGTATGGGTGAACAAAAGGTAGTCGAAAAATCAACTCCAATGTTTCCAAGATTAGATAGTCAAATTGAAATTGAATTTATAAAAAATTTAATGTTAAATAAATAATTAAAAAACATCATTTAAACAAAAAAATGCTAAACAAATTTCTTGTATTAGCATTTTTTAATATTATATTAAAGTGCAATAAATATCTACATTAAACAAATTAATGTAGATAACGTAAGATAAGCGCTAATAATATTAATTATCATTAAAAGTAACGCAATTCCACTTATACAAATAGTAAGTATTGATAAAATTAAGTTTTTCTTATCACTTTCTCCACTTGTTTGTTGAAATGCTTTTACTTCCACTAATGCTAGAATACCTAAAATTAAACCTGGAATTGATAAAAATCCAAAAACAAACCAAGATACTCCACCTAATATAATACCTATAAGCGAAAGAATAAATGCTTTTTTATTGTTCATATGAATCCTCCTAATAATTTAATTTTACCCCCCCCTATAAAAATCAAGATAAATTGCATAAAGTCATAAAAAATTTAAAAAAATAATATTATGAAGAAAATTTATTTAAAAATAAAAACATCTAAAATTTTAAAATTATTAAAAAGAATTATTTTTTTAGATAACGAAAAAAAATTTTTAATATCATCATTAACTTATTATTTTTTAATTAGTTTAGTACCTTTATGTACCATTTCTTCATATTTTTTAGCATTATTTAATATTAATTCTACAATTGTATTACCATTAACATATGTAAAAAATTTTAATTTTAATAATTTTAAAGTTATCATCAGTGTAATAATTTCTATTTATATAGCCAGTAAAGGAATATTAAATTATTTTTTTTATTTAAATGAAAAATTTATGATTAAAAAATTACCTTATTCATTTATTTTAAGTCGATTATATTCTTTTTTATTAACTATTATTATTTGTTTTTTGGTTGCACTTCTTATTACTTTTACTTCTTTTTTATCTTCAAAAAATATTTTAATTTTTAATATTTTTAAATGGATAATAAACATCTTTTTTATCACTTTTTTAATCTTATTAATTAATTATTTATCATTAAGAAAAAATATAAAATTAAAAAATCTATTTGTTGGTTCTTTTATAAGTTCAGTTTTATTAAATTTTTCTTCTATTATTTATCAATATTATATGATTACTAAAGAAGATAAATTTAAGTACTACGGAGAATTAACAGATACTATTATTTTATTATTATTTATGTATTTAATTTCTTATTTTGTTTGTGTCGGTAATCAAATCAATTTTATGATAAAAGAAAAGGAGTTAAATAACTCCTAATTAGCCTTATCAATTTCAGTGATTTTTACATCAATTTGTGTTGGTCTACCAAAGAATACAGTTGTAATTTTAACTTCATTGGTTTCTTTATTAATTGCTTCAATTGTTCCTTCGCTTCCTTCAAAAGAACCAGTAAGAATTTTTACAGTATCGCCAACATTGTAGTTAGAGAACATTTCATCATCAACCATGCCCATTCTTTTAAGAACTGTTTCAATTTGTTCTCTTTTAACTGGGAAAGGTTTTGCTCCACCACCAGATGAACCTAAGAACCCAGTAACACCAGGAGTATTTCTAACCATATACCACGCTTCATTAGTCATAATCATTTCAACAAAGATATAACCAGGGAAGAAATTTTTTAATTTTGTTTTTCCAGTAGGTTGTCCATTTTTCATAATTGGAACTTCATGTTCAGCGACAACGATACGGAAGATATAATCTTGAAGATTATGTGATTCAATTCTTTTTTCTAAGTTATCCTTAACTTTGTTTTCGTGTGAAGAATAGGTATTAACAACATACCAGTTTTTTCTTATATTAGTATTATTTTCCATAAATTACCCCCAAAAAAGATTTAAAATAGTCTATAAGCATATTAAATTCTGCTGCAGTTTCTGATGAACTTGATGATAATAAATTTCTATCTAACGCCCCAACAATTTGAGTGATGATATAATCATCAATTGAGCACGCAACAGCGGAAAAAACAACAACGCATACAACAATAGCAAAATAACTCATTAATTGCTTTGATGTTGGCCAACGAACCATTTTCCCTTGTTTAATAACACCTTGGAAATACTTTTTAATTTTGTACATAAACCTTTCTCCTTTTACTTTGTTTCTTTATGTAAAGTATGTTCATTACAATAAGGACAATATTTTTTGATTTCAAATCTTTTAGAAATATCAACTTTCTTTTTCGTGGTTGTATAATTACGGTTTAAGCATTTGGAGCATATTAAAATAATTTTATCTCTCATCTTATTATCTCCTTCCTATGAAATCATTACAAAAATAAATTATCACACG
>CAZOAE010000126.1:0-2655 GCA_964577725.1 uncultured Erysipelotrichaceae bacterium
AAAAGTAATTAACCGAAAATAAAGTAATGAATAACAATAATTGCAAAAATAAAAAAATATTTTTTTATAATTTTGCAACTATAAATAATATTAATAGGATTATATAGTTTATAAATACTTATATTCCTATTTTCTTTTGTGCTTTAAAATCATTTTTTTACGTAAGTAACATATCTATAGTTTATTTCCCCTTTAAATTCCTTTTCGATTTTTTTATCAAATTTACTTTCATCAAATAAAGGAAAATAAACATCTCCAACAAATTCTTCTTCAATTTCAGTTATATACATTATATCTACAATAGGAATTATCTCTTTATATAACTTATAACCACCTACGATAAATACATCTTTATTTCCAGCGAACATTAAGGCTTCATTTAAAGATTTCACACTAAAACAATTCACATCATTCATTTTTAATGTATTAGTAACAACTATTGTTGTTCTATCTTTTAAATTAGTACCAATATCTTCATAAGTTTTTCTTCCCATAATAATTATTTTATTGGTCGTTAATTCTTTAAACCTTTTTTGTTCACCAATTATTTTCCAAGGAAGATGACCTTTATAACCAATTACTCTATTTTTTGAATACGCTGCAATTAAATAAATCATATTATTTTTATTATGCTGCATATTAAACAAAAAATCTATTTTAAAATAGTATTTATAATTTAATTACAACTAAAAAATATTTATAAATTGTTAATATATTAGCAAAATTATTACCAACACAAAACTAAACTAATAATACATAATAAAATCATTATATTTATTTTTATTACTCTAAACTTAAATTAACATTTTCAAAAACTCCACCTACATATTCTTTACCATTACTATCAATAATTGTTATTGTTAATTTTTTTGTTA
The DNA here is from genome assembly GCA_964577725.1 of uncultured Erysipelotrichaceae bacterium. GTDB lineage: Bacteria > Bacillota_I > Bacilli_A > RFN20 > CAG-449 > CAG-449. The sequence continues at coordinate 876 of CAZOAE010000126.1, forward strand.
TTGGATTAATAAAATATATTTTTTTACCATTCAATGAAATCTTTTTATCTAATCTCATTCCAATTATTTCATCAGTTTTGAAAATATATTCATCAATATAATTGATACCCTTTTTTAAGAAAACAATATAATTATATTTATTGAAATAACTTTCATATAATGCTTTATGAAAAGAATAATCAGATCCGCAGTTAAGAGTTACTACAATTAAATATTGTTCATCTTTCTTTCCAGCAGTTACTAAAGTTCTTCTTGCTTTAGATGTGAATCCTGTCTTTCCGCCTAATAAATAATCATAATTTTTTAATAATTTATTTTTATTTATGTACACTTTATTATTAAATCTATATTCTTTTGTTTTAATAATTTCACAAAATAATTCATTTTTCATACAATATTTCATTAAAATAGCCATATCATACGCTGTAGATATATTTCCGTCATCATAAATATCTAAACCACATGGATTAGAAAAAAAAGAATTTTTCATTCCTATTTCAAGTGCTTTTTCATTCATTAAATCAACAAATTTATCTGTTGTTCCACTTACACATTCACTAATCGCATAACTTGCATCATTTCCACTTCTTAATAATAATCCATAAATTAAATCAATAAGGCGATATTGTTCCCCAATTTCTAAATAGATAGAACTCCCTTCTATCCCTACAACTTTTTCACTAACTGTGTATACATAAAAAGACTTTTCACTTTCTATAGCCAATATCGCAGTCATTATTTTGCTTATTGAAGCAACACTTCTTTTATTATGATAATTTTTTCCTTCTAAAATTTCACTTGAATAACCATCTATTACAATATAACTATCAGCATAATATTCATTAGAAACAGTTATATTTGGATTAACTAAACTAATTGTTGAAACAAAAAAAGTAAAAAAAAGAACTTTTTTCATACTTATATCACCAATAATATAAATGAAAAAAATTCTATTTTTATAACAATTTATCTTTTATTGTTGAAGTAAATTAACTGTATTTGATAATATTTCATCAAATTTTTCACTTGAATTATTATCAAAAATTATTAACTTACAACCAGTTTCTTCACTTGCTAGAGGTGTTGGAATTGAAAAATCAACTCCACTTATATATTCATCCCAATTTGCAAGTTTCCAAGTATCTCTTGTTGAATTTCTTAATATCATTCTTTCGTGACAAGTTTCTTTTGAAGCATCAACCCAAACAAATGTTAATTCCGCACCTAATTTTGATAATTTATCAGCAAGTGATTTTACATATTCAACATCTCTAATTTCTCTTGTAAAAGGTGCATTTACTAGAACTAAATCTTCATATTCTAAGGCTTCAAATGCTAAATCTAATGTTACTTCATACTCAACATCTCTGATAACTCTATTAAAAAAATCCGAAGATCTATTGTATTCTTCATTTGCCGCTTCAAATACTTTTTTTGATAAAGGAATTAATGTATCTTTATCTAAATAAACAACATGGTTTAATGCTTTTGCCAATTTTTTTGACACATATGTTTTACCACAAGCAGGTGGTGAAACAACTAAAATTAATTTTTTTGTTAACATATTTTATACTCCAATTCATTTGCACCAATTATTGTAATACAATAATCATAAAAAAACAACTTATATAAAATACTACTTTAAAAATAGAATTATAAATTGTTCTATTTAGTTTTTTCTCGGTTAACCGACTTTTTGCGAAATAGCATTACAATTCTAAACTATTAGGATTAAGCAAAAAATCTAAAATATTTATTATTAGATAGCCTTTTTCATTAT
>CAZOAE010000127.1:0-2635 GCA_964577725.1 uncultured Erysipelotrichaceae bacterium
TAGTTAATCAATTACTTAATGGAAGTGAGATTAATGATTTTAATTATCAAAAAGTATCTAGTAAAATGGTTTTAGTTCAAGATATTGTTTTTGATGCGATAAGTTTACCTTTAATGACTGAAAAAAAAGTTATTGTAATTACTGATCCATATTATCTATCTAATGAAAAAGAAAAAGTTTCTATTGATAAAGAGCAAGATTTTGATGTTTTAATTAATTATATAAATAATCCAAGTAGCCATACTGAATTAATCTTTTTTTTAGAAGCAAAAACAATTAATTCTAAATCAAAAATATATAGTGCATTAAAAAAGACCGCTAAAATAATTGCTCAAGATTTATTTACTGAAAATATGTTGAAGGGTATGGGGCGTGATATTTTTCAAAAAAAAGGAAAAAATATTACTCAAGATGCACTTGAAGAATTAGTTAATAGATGTGGTGATGATGTTTCTAAATTTATTAATGAATCTAATAAATTATGTTTATATAAAGATGATATTAATATTGATGATGTTAAGTTAATGGTTTCTAATCGTTTAGAAATGAATGTTTTTAATTTAGTTGATGCTTTAATTAGTAATAATTTATCAAAAGCATTAAATATTTATCGTGATTTAAGAGTGAATAAGCAAGAGCCAGTTGTCCTTATAAGTGTTATTTCTTCTCAAATTAGATTTATGTTAGAAGTTAAACATTTATTAAAAAATAATTATTCTAATAGTCAAATTGTTAATGAATTAAATTGCCACCCTTATAAATTAGAAAAAACGATTAAATCATCTTTATATATTAAATATGATGATTTAGTAAATGTTATGGAATCTTTATATAATTTAGATTTAAAAATTAAATCTGGAGATACTGATCCATATTTAGGTTTTGAGTTATTTTTAATCAATTTTAAATATATTATTAATAAATAAAAAAACCACCTTTTTGGTGGTTAGTTATTTCCAAGTATTACTTATAAAGTAGCAATTAATGCGCTTAAATGTGATTTTTGTCTTGCAGCAGTATTCTTGTGTTGAATACCTCTTGAAACTGACTTATCAATCTTTGAATATGCAACAGCGAGTAATTTAGTAGCTAATTCTTTATCTCCAGCTTTTACTGCTGCTTCAACTGCCTTAATAGCAGTTCTCATACTTGATTTAAAACTTGCATTTGCTAATCTTGCTTTTTCATTTGTTTTAATTCTTTTTACTTGTGATTTAATGTTTGCCATTTGTGTCACCTCTTTCGTTTACCTTAAAGATAATACCATACAAAAAAACTTGTTTCAATAAATTATTTGATGTTTTTTGTCATTATTTTTCTTAATAATGGAAAAATTTATATTTTTGAATAATATTTTGTGATTTCCATAAAATAATTTTATGAGAAATGATAAATGTTATGATTTTGCTGATGAAGCACCATATAAAAATAATAAAGATATTATTATTGAAGAAGAAAACTATCGTGGATTAAAAATTAAAAAAATTGAAGTGTTAGAAAATAAGAATTCCTATCACGAAAAAGGTAATTATTTATCATTTGAAATTGATAATATTGATATTGATAAAATTTCTAATAATAAAGTAAATATTATTGTAGATGAAATAAATAAATTGATAAAAAAATTAAAAATTAAAAATAATCCCCATGTTTTAATGGTTGGTTTAGGTAATGAAGATTTTTCTAGTGATGCTTTAGGACCAGAGACAATAAAAAGAATTAATGCAAATTCATATATGGATAATCAAAATAATAAAATAAGTTGTATTATTCCTGGAGTAATGAAAACAACTGGATTAGAATCAGCAAGTATTATTAAATCTTTAGTTGATAAGTTTAAGTTTGATTTAATTATTGTTTTTGATTCTTTAGCAACTAGAAATATTAATCGTTTATTTAAAGTAATTCAAGTGACTGATACTCAGTTAATTCCTGGCTCGGGGATAAAAAATTTTAGAAAGAGTTTTAATGCTAAATATTTTGGTGTTCCTTTAATCGCAGTTGGAGTATCTATGGCAATAACATATGAAAATATTATTGAAGATATATTAGAACATATTGATTATGAAAAAGAATTATAAAATAAAAATAAAAAATATATTATTAATCAATTAAATAATGATATTATTCTTACATCAAAAGATACCGAATTAAGAGTGAAAAATATTGGCTTAAATTTATCAAGAATTTTTAATAAATTATTTTATAATTCAACAAAGTTAGACAAAAATTATTTTTAAGATATAAATAGGTGAATATATGTGTTTCGAGTGTTGAAAAAGATTTTATTATTTTTATTAATATTAGTCGTTGCTTCAGTTCTTTTTAGCGCTAATTCTAATAATAATTTATCTTCTTCAGCAAGTGAAGTAATTGAAATTATTGAAAAAGAAGGAGAAGTTTTAAGTGATGGATATATTAGTAATAATGTAAATGAAACTTCTAGTAATATATTTGTTTCGATAGTAAGTGTTATTTCTTCATTAATAACTAGTATTATTTCTTTTGTTTTTACTTTTTTTTCAAAAATTTTATCTTCATTTACAAGTAATTAATCATTGAAATTGAAAAATAATTAATCTTAGATTAATATTATTTTGAGGTGATTATTATGTTAGATACTCGTATTTTATAT
>CAZOAE010000128.1:0-2634 GCA_964577725.1 uncultured Erysipelotrichaceae bacterium
AATCGCCCCTATTAAGTTGACGTTTAATACGATTATAATTAACTCTATTATATGGAATTTAAAAGTGAAAAAACTTTATATTTGGATTTTGCAGAACAAAAATTATAACACTTTTTAATTATGCAATTAGTTGAATAAAAACTTCATAACCATAGAATTGTTTTTTATTATAACTAAAATAAAATATTCTGACTATTTGAAAAATTATTACTTCACTTTATAATCAAATGTCTTGTAGAGATCTTCTAAAGCTGCTTTATATGTATCTTCTGATATAGAACCGATTAATTTATACACATTTTCAATATGTGAATATAATTTAATAAAATCTTTATCATTTATAATGATATGTAATTTATCATCTTCTATATAAGATTCAGTATTTAATGAATCTTTAATATGAAGATAACTTTTCATTATTTCTTTATATGTATTTGAATAAGTTTCTGAATGGACAATTAATTTTTGTTCTCCAAAACATAAATAATCTAATCCTATACCTAAAACTGAAGATAATTTACCAGCATTGTCTAATTTTGGAATATATAATCCCTTTTCATATTCATAAATTGTTTGTCTTGATATTTCACACAATTCAGCGAGTTTATTTTGTGTTAAATGTTTATCTTTTCTTGCTTTATATAATCTATAAGCGATTGTATCTGTCTTTTTTTTCATTTGTTACTCCTTAAATAAACGCAATAGGTTTTCTTTACATAAATATATACTAATATTATTTTAATATCAATAATTCTTAATCTTTTTATAAAAAATCCCATTTCATTTCAATATTAGTTTTATTAAGTTCTAATAAATCGCTTTCCGTTATATATTTTTTAATTAAAATTTAACAAAACACGTATTGCAATTTAATAATACTATTTTTCTTTTTATTATTTTATCTTTTATTCATACTATTGTTTAATTTTATCTCTGTATTATTTTAATAATTGCTAAATAAACAGTTTTATAAACTATTCAAAGTATAATTTTATTGTGTTAATATTTAAAAGGTGATTCTATGAATTTTCAAAGGACTAATACAAAAATATCATTATTAGATGATTATTATTCACATTTTAATGAAGACAATCGTTTAAAGACTAGACATGGTCAAGTTGAATTTATTACAAACATTAAATATATTAATAAATATTTAGGTGATGATAAATCAAAAAAAATACTTGATATAGGTGCAGGCACTGGAGCCTACAGTGTTTATTTTGATAAACTTGGTTATGAAGTTACTGCGATAGAACTTGTTAAACATAATATAGATGTTTTTAAAGAAAAAAAGAGTAATGTAACTATAATTCAAGGGAATGCTTTGGATTTATCTATGTTTGAAGAAAACACTTTTGATGTTGTTTTATTATTTGGCCCCATGTATCATTTATTAACTGAAGATGAAAAAATCAAAGCCTTATTACAAGCAAAAAAAGTAGTAAAAAAAGATGGCTATATATTTGTTAGTTACTATATGAATGATTACGCTGTAATAACATATGGATTTGTGAAAAAGCATATAAAAGAATCGTTTGAAAATAAGCAACTAAATAATGATTTTCATATGCTAAATATAGAAGACGATTTATATTCAATGGTCAGATTGGAAGATATAAATCGCTACAATGAAATCACAAAATTAAATAGAATAAAAATAATTTCTAGTGATGGTGCAAGTAACTATATTAGAACTACTTTGAATAGTTTAGATGAAGAAGAATATGCTCTTTTCATTCAATATCATTTATCAACTTGTGAAAAATACGAACTCTTAGGTGCAAGTTCACATTTGTTAGATATTTTACAAAAAGATTAATATTTACAAATGCTAATTATATAATCTTTATATTTGATGTTTTTATCTTTTATTTCTTGTAAGATAATCTTTTTTTCTTCAGGCAATAATTTGCTACTGATTTTCTTTAAAATTAAGTCATTCATATCTTTTGTTCCTATTGCTTTTAAAAGTTCGATAACTATTAAAGTATTAAATGTGTAAGTTCTAAAATAACTTCTATCCATATGTTCGATTATTAAAAAAGTATTGTTATATTCTAAATAAACATCTTCTTTATCGGATATATAACTATATACCTCACATTCTCTACCAATCCCAAATAAACTCATAGCGAAATCTCTTGATGGTATTAATTTCCAATTATATCTTCTAACAATAAAATTGGCCACATCTTGCGCTGTTGCCCTACAATATAATCCCTCTAAATAGTTAACTCCACAAAATTCAAAAATAAATTTTTTATTTGTTTTAATAACCCAGCCTTCTTTTTTTAATTTATAAATTTCTGTCATTAAATAATGAAATGTTCCCAAATCTCTAATTTCATCTATATGAAATACTTTCATAAGATTATTTGAAAGTCTTTCAATGATTCTCATTCTAATATTTTTCATAATTCACCCCTCTATACCTTTGATTGGTAAATATTAACATTTTTTTGAGAAAAATAAATATATTTTTGATAAAAAAATAAAAAAAAGATAAATTTAACGCAATTGTTTTAGTGTTATCAATAATTATATAAAAAAATTTATAGTTTTTTTTAACATTTTATGATTATCATATAGATATAAAAGGTGATCAAAATGAAAGAAATTTTTATTGAAAGT
>CAZOAE010000129.1:0-2604 GCA_964577725.1 uncultured Erysipelotrichaceae bacterium
TTAAGTAAGATAACTATTAGATAGACAATTATTTTTAAAATTAGTTTTTTAATAGTAATTTTAATATTTTTTAAAAAATTTAAAAGTTTATATGAATATAAAAAAAAATTTGTTATATTTAAAAAGTAGGTGAATTAAGATGAATTTATTTGAAAAATTGCCTGATAATTTTTTCTCGATATTATCTAGTCGTAATAAAGGAATTTATGGTTCGGCATTAATAACTTTATATGAAGCATTAACAATGTATCGCACTCGAATTAGAAAGAGTGATTTTCTTGATTTATTAAAATCAAAATCTGGTGATGATGTTGTTCAATTAACTTTTGATGATGAAGATGAAGTTGAATTTGAAAATATAGAGCCAACATTAGCGAATAAAGCAAATTTTATTGTTAAAAGGTTAGTTAATACTGGTTGGATTTATATTGATTATGATATTAAATCTGGTACTGAATATATTTTGCTTCCATCATATTCTATTAATATGTTGAAGTTAATTTATCAATTTGCGGATGATTCTTCATCACATTATGTTTCTTATGTTCATACAACTTATTCTGATTTAAAGATGGAAGATGATTTGCAAGATGAATCAATGTATAGAACTTTAGAGAATGCTTATAATAATACTTTATCATTAGAGATTGAAGTAACTAAACTTGATCATTCTTTAAGGGTTTTTAATCGTCAATTAAATGATTTATTTGAACCAAATGAAGTATTGAAACAACATTTTGATATTTGTAGAGAAGATATTGTTGATCCAATATATCACCCATTAAAAACACATGATTCCATTACTTTGTATCATGGTCCTATTTCTTCAATTTTAAAGAAGTGGTTAACTGTTGATGAAGTTAGAGAAAAGATTGTTGAACAATGTTTAAGAGAGAATCATTTAATTAAAAATAGACAAGATGCTGAAAATGATGTTGTTAAGAAAATCAATCAAATTCAAGATATTTATTATCGTTTATCTAATGATATTTCTCGTATTGATAAAACACAAGCAGAGTATATTAAATCTTCGGCTGAAAAAGTTATTTTTTTGAATAATCATGATAAGTCGATAAAAGGAAAGTTAGAAAAGATAATGGCGGTATTAGCAAGAAATATTAATGGTGGGGAAGAATTAAATAAGAATTACCCTAATATTACTAAAAGTGTTGTTCGTTCTATTAAATTATATCAACAAGGATATATGGATCATTCTTCAATAACTAAGCCTTATAAGCGTTGTCCTCGTATTGAAACTGAACCTTTACCGATTGATGAGTTTGGACATACTTTTGATGAGAATACTTTGAATGTTTTACTTGGGGAGAACGCTATGTATTCTGATGAAAATGTTATGGAGTTTATGAGTAAAAATTTTGGTGATAAAGATCAAATTACAACTAAAGATATTAAATTAAAACAAGTTGAAGATTTTATATTTTTAATTCTTGCAAGTATTAAATCTACATCAAGAGTTTCATTCTATGATTTAGTTCGTGATGAAGATAAATTAGATATTAGTATTGAAAAAGATGATAAGTATATAGTCCCTAATTTTACTTATTTAAAAAAAGGAGAGTAAGAAATGTTTGATGAAAGATATGAATTATTGAGAAATTCTGAAAAAGAAGAGTTTGCTCATTGTGTTAATACATTGATGCTTAAATCATTTATTTTAAGAGAGTATTATGACCGCAATGCAAAGATGATGAGAAATAGTAAAGAGTATTCATTTATTGATCGTAATTTTGAATTAGTAAGTGATTATCTTCAATATTCTGGTTGGATTGTTAATAAGGATTCCAGAAGGGGTGTTATTGCAATTAGTAATGAATATGAAGAAAATCGTATAAGAATGGATTTAATTACTTCAATTATGGTGTATGGATTAAGATATGTTTATGAAAATCAAAGAAAAGAAGATTCATTACATCAAGAAGTGTATTTTACTTCAAGTGAGTTAATTCAAACTTTAATGAATATGCATCTTATTCGTGCGGATAAAAGACCTAGTTTTGCTTCACTTGGTTCTTGTTATCGTTTTTTAGAAGCACATAATATAATAACAAGAGTTTCTGGTGATTTTAAGGAAAGAAATTTAGCATTTTATATCTTACCATCAATTTTATTTGTTATAGATAATGAAATGATTGCTTCAATTTATGAAGAAATTGAGCAATTACCTGATGAAGATGTTGAATATTAAGGAGTGAAATATGAAATTATTAAAAAAATTAAGATTAATAAATTGGCATTACTTTCTTAATTCAAAAATTGATTTTGGTGTAATCAATTTTTTAACAGGGGAAAATGCTGCGGGTAAATCGACATTAATTGATGCTATGCAAGTTGTTTTGCTTGGTGATACAACTGGTAGATCATTTAATAAGGCAGCAAATGAGAAGGCTGGTAGAACATTAAAGAGTTATCTTCGTGGAGAAATTGGAGATAATGATGATGGTTCATCAAATTATTTAAGAACTGGTCGTTTTACTTCATATATTGCTATGGAGTTTTATGATGATGTTATTAATAAGCCATTTACTGTTGGTATTGTATTTGATGTTTTTGATGATGGTAGTGAAGAACATAAGTTTTTCTTTT
>CAZOAE010000130.1:0-2592 GCA_964577725.1 uncultured Erysipelotrichaceae bacterium
TTAAATCACTTGGTATAAATTCAATACTATAATTATTCATTCCAGTCAAAGAATATAATATTCCATTATCACTTATACATATTTTAAAAGAAGAAATATTATCATCTAAAAAATTAAAATTATATTTATATAAACTTGTTTCATTAATTAAATAACAACTATTTATTTTTGTATAATTTAAAGAATTAATATAAGTTATATCTATCATTTTATATAAGTCACTAATAAAATTGTTATCTAAAAAATTTGTTTCTATTATTTCATTATTATATTTTTCATATCCATCTAAAAACTGATATTTATAAAAATAACACTTATTTATTTTATCAAAATATGAATTATCATCAATTATATAATTATATAAAAATTCATTTTCTTTTTTGATTTCTACTTCAAATTTTTTATTACTAACAAAATCACTTAATTGATAAATTATTTTATCGTAAGTATTTTCTGCACAACTCCAAAAAAAAGTAAGTCCAAAACAAAAAATTAAACTTACCTTTTTTTTCATTTATAGATTACCTTCCATAAATTTTTCAATATCATCACATTCTTTAATAATTTCTTCACTTAAATTTAATGAACCATTGTCAGTGACTAAAACATCATCTTCAATTCTAATACCAATATTATATTCAGGAATATATAATCCTGGTTCAACAGTAATTACATTTCCTTTAACTAAAGGTAATTTTCTATCAATTGGATCATGAGTATCTAAACCTAAATGATGTGACACATTATGAAAATAATATTTGTTAATTTCTTCTTTATTAGTAATTAGTCCTAATTCTATCAATCCTTCAGCAAGAATATTTTTTGTTTTTTCTTGTAAAAAAGAAATAGATAATCCTGGTTTAATCGTTTCAATAATCGTTTTATTACAATTTAAAACAATTTCATAAACCTTTCTTTGTAAGGAATTATATTTCTTACTAATTGGATAAGTTCTAGAGATATCCGCATTATAAAAATTAACTCTTGCTCCTAAGTCAAACAAAATCATATCTTCTTTATTAAGTTTTGCATTATTAACGCTGTAATGTAAAATAGTCGCATTTTTTCCACCCGCTGCAATTGTATTAAAAGAAGTAACTGCATGACCATAATCAGCAATTTTTTGTTCAAATAAAGATTGGCATTCTTTTTCATTACTAAGATTATGTAAATTCTTCATAACATCTTTTAATGCAAGATTAGTGATATGAATTGATTTTTTTAATTCTTCAATTTCTTCATCATCTTTAACCGCTCTTAAATTGAGAATTTCACTATATATATCTTTAATAATTAATTTTTCATTAAATGAAAGAAGAAGTTTTTTTATTCTTTCTCCTTGATTAACTCCGCCTAAAAATGAACTTTTTTCTAAATCCAAATAAATAATTTCATTATTCAATGCAACATCTTTTAAAACATTTTCTATTTTATTATATGTTTCAACATTTTCAAAATTAGAGATTTCTTTTGCTTCATTAACAAATAAATTATATCCAACCCATCTTGCTAATTGTTCATCATTTTCTAATATAAATAAACTTTCTTGTTCTTTTGTTAAAACACAATATGTTTCTTTTTGATTTATCCCAGTTAAATAATAAAAATTCCTATTAACAGAAAATGGATAACTTTCATCTGCAGATCTTTGTACTTCATAACCAGAAAATAAAATAATTGCACCTTTTTCTATATGATTTAATAAATTATTTCTTCTATTTTTATAATCCATTAATCACCATCTCCTAAATCTATTCTACCAATGATTTTTTCGACAAGAACATCTAAATAATTACCATCATAATCTTCAATATTTCCATCATTAACTAATTCAGTTAAATTAGGATTAATAGGTAATGATGCTAAAACATTTAAAGAGAATGGTTTAATCATTTCTTCTGTTTTTGATTTACCATATACATATATTTTTTCATTACAATGTGGACACTCAACATATGCCATATTTTCCACGACACCTAATATATTAACATTCATCATTTCAGCCATTTTACACGCTTTTGAAACAATTAAAGAAACAAGATCTTGTGGAGAAGTAACCATAACAATACCATCAAGTGGAATACTTTGGAATGTAGTCAATGCAACATCTCCAGTTCCAGGTGGCATATCAATAACTAAAACATCTAAATTTCCCCATAAAACATCACGATAAAATTGTTGTACTAATGATGAAATTAATGAGCCACGCCAAATAATAGGATCATCATCATTTTCTAACATCATATTAGATGACATTATCTTAATTCCTAACTTTTCAGTAGTATAAGGATAAATCAAATTATTTTGTCCAAATGCTTTTTCTTTAACATTAAATGATTTAGCAATACTAGGACCAGTTATATCTGCATCCATCAATCCTACACTTAATCCTTTTTGTGCTAAAGAAACTGCAAGTAAAGAAGAAATCATTGATTTTCCAACTCCACCTTTACCAGAAACAACTCCAATAACTGTCTTAATATGTGAAAATTCATTTAATTGAAGTTTTTGAATAGTTGAAGAACAATTATCCTTACGACTACAAGTAGAACAATCACCACTACAAGATGAACAATGTTCTGTACAAGATGA
>CAZOAE010000131.1:0-2581 GCA_964577725.1 uncultured Erysipelotrichaceae bacterium
AAAATTTCGATACGCTTTTAAATTATTATCTGGTATTGGTAAAGCACCTAAACTTGGAGTAATTTTTCCTAAAATTGGCATAGAAACATTATTTCTATGAACAATCATATATGAATCTTTAGGAAAAGTAATCATATTAGGAATATAAGCATCAGCAATATTTTGCGTATGATTTCCATAAAGAAAATATCCACTTTTTTTATATTCTTTTAAAATCTTTTTATTCACAATCTTATTTTTAAAAAATATTTTTGTATGAAAAAAAGCAATAGGCGTAAAAACTATTCGATACCAAAAAAAATGAGTTAATTTCTTAAAAAAAGATTTATGAACATAACAATAATTTTCATCAATTTGTTTTGGTTCAATCTTATCTAATGAAAAATCATCATTTAATTCATCTTGATAATATATTACTCTTTTCATTTCACTGCTCCCTACAATATAAAATAGCAAAAAGAAAATTAATAAACACTCTATTGTCATCTAAATTATTCTATAATTTAGTAAGTCCACTCTATTGATGAGTATTTTAACTCTCTTAACAAGAGAATATGGCTAAAATTAAGTCTTTTTCTATTGAAATAATAATTATTTTATAGCATAATATTTTTGTGAATTATTATGGAAGAATATGAAATTAGAAAGAATTTTGCATCAAACATTTCTCAATTAAGAAAGAACGCAAAACTAAATCAAAGTAAATTTGCGGAGATATTATCATACTCCGATAAAGCAATTTCAAAATGGGAAAATGGAGATACCATTCCAGATATCTTCATAATGAGTAAAATTGCTGATTATTTCAATGTTTCAATTGATGATTTAGTATCTAATAAAAATGTTATAAAAAAATCAAATGCTAAAAAAAATCATTTTCTAATTACTTCTCTTGCCGTAGGATTATGTTCATTAATATGCGTAATAGTTTACTTATTTTTAGAAATATTTAATGTTGAAAAATCATACATTTCTTTTATAGGAATGATGTGCGCTAATTCGATAATACTAATCATATTTACATCTATTTGGTTTACTAAAAAACAAGTTTTAATCTCAATAAGTGCATTAATATGGTCTTGTGCCTTACTAATAATGGTTGTAACTAACTTTATAAAAGCAACAATTATTATCGCTATTGCTATTATTATTAATTTATTATTCCTACTATTTATGTCAATTTCAAAATAAAAATCTATCTCACTCACTCACAAGATAGATTTTTTAATTATTCATCTAAATCAATATCTAATAATTTACTAAATGGAGATGATTCAACATTATTTTTTCTTTTATAATATTCATCTTCACTAATTACTTCCCAATCATCACCAGAAACATATTCATCATCTTTACCAATAATTTGAATTGGAATAGAAGTAACAAGTAAAGAATAATAAAATTGTTTTAAATCAAGTTCATCTTCATTAAATAAATACACTGTATTATTATCAACAAGTTCATTATTTTGAGTATAAATAATTTCATCTTTACCATTCAAATAATAATCAACTGGCTTTAAAGATCTAGTTGATTTCAATACTAAATTGCCTTTTAAAAATATTTTTACAATACTAATATCAGTAATATTATCAACAATAACTTTCGCTTTTAATGATTCAATAGAAATAAGCGAATCAATATTTTTTAATTCTTCTTCACTAAAAATAACATCTTCTTCAAAAGTCTTTTTCCCTTTTGAAAACAATTCTTGTCTAGTAATTTTCATTTATATATCCCTTTTCAATAAAATATGATTTAATTTTATTCATAATAAATCTAATATCTGGGTGGGCTTGTACAGCACATCTTAACTCAAATATTAATTTCCATTCTTTAATTGAAGCCGTTGTAACAATTTCTGTTTTTAATGAATTAGGTAAAACAGATCTTGCTAGTTGGGGTGTCGCACCATTATTAATTAAAGCAAAGTAATTCTTTTCTATTTCTAACATTGATTTTTCCCATATAAGATATTGTTCATCAGTAATATCTTGTGGTTTAATAACTGTTATTTCATTATTAAATTTATCTTTTGAATAATTACAATAGCGAGTTGATTCTTGAGAAAAAGATGCTAAACGATGTCTAACTAATTCATGAGTCACTCCACGATCAGTAATAATCTTAATTGAAACTTTTTGATGAATATCTCTTTCTTCTTCACTTAAAGAAGATAAATCAGTAATTTCTTCAACAAATTCATTTATTGATATAGAAGTTGGTTTATTAAATATTTCTCCATATTTACTACTTAAATATCTAATAAATGGTAATAATACTTCATAATTATTATCAATATTATAATAAGTAATAATAGCTCTTAAATTAAATGAAACAATAGGAAAAGTAATATTAGTAAAATCAAAAAACTTCAATGATGAACTTTTTAATAAGTTAAAATATTCTTCACTAACTTTAAAAACAAAAGTATAATGTTCTAATACTGAACCATGATTATTAACGCAGATTTTTTTTACAAAATTTAATGCTGAAGTATCTGTTATTTTATCTTCTGATTTATAACAAACTCTACCACATAATTCAATTTTTTGATATAAGCGCTTATCATCTAATTCAA
>CAZOAE010000132.1:0-2579 GCA_964577725.1 uncultured Erysipelotrichaceae bacterium
AAGGGGGCAATTAACATTGCTTTTTAAATATAACAAACATATAAGGATTAGTCAATAAATAATTATATTTACTAAAAATTTAAAAATGCCATTTTCATTGCTTTTTGTATCTTTTTCATCATCTTACTAGATAAATGAATTTTTCCTTTTTCTTTATTAATCATTCTTCCCACCCTTCTTTTAGAAATTGATCTAATTGCATCTAATTTTAAATAAGAATGATAATCTTTATCCTTAGTTAAATCTGGAATATATCCTAAATCAAAGCAAAACAAAGAATCATTATTTTCTTTAGATGTTAAAGGAATAACAACTAAATTACCTAACGAAACTAAGACAACCACAGCATAATGACCTTTTGTATTATAATCAGATAATTCAGTTCCAATATTTATTCCAAATTCAACCCAAATAACATCTCCTGGAATTATATTATCTGGCTGTGGTCGATATGATTTTTTTCTTAAAGAATCAGCAAAAAAAGTAGTTTTAGTATCTAACCATTCAAGATACTCATTAACTACTTTTTTATCTATTCCTTTTAATTTTCTTTCGATAGATAAATATGTCATTAAATTTTTTGGAGTTAGTTCTTCCATTTAATATTATTCACCTATCATTATTATATGCACTTATTTCTTATTCGATTATTTTAGCAAATAAATCATATTCATTATAATCAATTATTTCAAAATATACTTTATCCCCTAAATTATATTCATTTTCAGCAAAAGCAAATATATTACCATCAATATCATCTGGAGCGTTAAATCCACTTCTAATTAAATACGCATTTTGTTCTTCATCATAACCAACGATTAATCCATAACTTTTTTGATTTAATCTTTTTGAATTATTTTCTAAAGATATTTTTTGTTGTATTTCCATAATTTTTTCATATCTTTGATTTTTAATTTCTTCATCAATTTGTTTTGTCATTTCCGCACTTGAAGTTCCTTCTTCTTGAGAATAAGTAAATACACCTAAATGATCAAATTTAATTTCTTGAACAAAATCCACTAATGCATTAAAATCTTCATCAGTTTCATTTGGAAATCCCACGATTAAAGTAGTTCTTAATATCGCATTAGGGACTTTATTTCTAATTTTATTAAATTATTTTCTTAAATAATTTTCATCTCCCCTACGATTCATTAAAGACAATATTTTACTTGAACTATGTTGAATTGGGACATCAAAATAAGGAGTTAATCTTTCATTTGAACCTATTAATTCAATTAATTCATCACTTATTTCATCTGGATAAAGATATAATAAACGAATATAATCAAATTCTTTTATTTTTAATAATTCATTTAATAGTGTAACGATATTAGTATCTACTAAATCTTCTCCATATCTAGTTGTATCTTGAGAAATGACAACTAATTCTTTAACACCTTTTTTTGCTAAATCTTTTGCTTGATTAACTAATTCTTCTTGCTCAAATGAACGAAAACTTCCCCTTATCAAAGGTATAGCGCAATAGGTACATCTATTATTACAACCTTCTGATATTTTTAAATATGCAGTAAAACTTTGAGTTGATAAAATTCTTTTATTATTAGATAAATTACCTTTAAATCTTTTATTTTTAATTGCGTCATTTAACAATAAAGAAAAATTAGGATAATCAGAAATAGAAATAAATAAATCTACTTCTGGTAATTCTTTAATTAATTCTTCTTTATATCTTTGAACTAAGCAACCAGTGACAATTAATATTTTATCATATTTTGCCATTTCTAAAATTGTATCAATTGATTCTTGTTTACTTGAATCAATAAAACCACAAGTATTTATTAAAATAATATCTGCATCTTCAACACAATTAACAATATTCACATCATTATCTTTAAATAAATACGCAATAGTTTCCGAATCAACCAAATTTTTAGCGCACCCTAATGAAATAATTCCTACATTCATAATAAACTATACCTCATAACAAGTTGTTTTAATTTCTTGATCATTTCTAAATATTTTATCAATAATTCCCCCACCTAAACAAATATCTCCATCATAAAAAACCGCGGCTTGACCTGGAGTTACTGATTTAATAGGTTCATCATAAATTAATTCAACTATATCTTCATCAATAAATTTTAAAGTCACAAAATTATCGTTTTGTCGGTATCTAAACTTACAACCAACTTTAATACTACCTATTGGTTTTTCCTTATTAATCCAATTAACATTTGTAATAATCGCTCTAGTAGACAATAAAAATTCATTATCATCACCTTGAGAAACATATAAAATATTTTTATTAACATCTTTACTAATTACAAACCAAGATTTTGGATCAATACCTTTAATTCCACCAATACCTAATCCTTTTCTTTGACCAATTGTATAATACAAAACACCATCATGATGTCCTACAACTTTCTTAGTATTAACATCAATAATATCACCCTTTTTCGCTGGTAAATAATTATTTAAAAATTGTTTAAAATTTCTTTCACCAATAAAACAAACTCCAGTTGAATCTTTTTTATCTGCGACTGGTAAATCAAGTTCGTGAGCAATTCTTCTTACTTCACTTTTATCAATATCCCCTAATGGAAATAAACTAT
>CAZOAE010000133.1:0-2576 GCA_964577725.1 uncultured Erysipelotrichaceae bacterium
GTTTACAATGGATGAAGTTTATCAAAATATTCCTTATCATAAATATCAACATATTGCTTTAGAAGATATGGTAAAATTTAGTAATAATTATTCTAATGATATTCATGAAGAATATAGTAAATTTAAAGTATTAAGAGATGAAGTAATGAAGAAACTTGAAGAAGCAAGAAATAATCAAATTATTGGTTCTGGTTTAGAAGCAAAAGTTATTTTAAATATTAGTAAAGATTCATTATTTAATAAATTTACATTAGATGAATTAAAGGATATATTCATTGTTTCTGAAGTAGAAATTAATGATAGTGATGATAATTCAATTGAGATTGTTCATCATACTGGAGAAAAATGTGAAAGATGTTGGTCATATCATCATAATTTAGTTTTCTTTGATTCAAATAAAGTATGCTCTCGTTGTGAAAAGGTATTGAAAAATGGAAAATTCTTCTAAAAATAAATTAATAAAGCAAATAGTTATCGCAGTATCAATAATGGTGGTTTTACTAATTATTGATATTGTTACTAAATTAGGGGTTCATAATTATTTTCATGGTGATGAAAATGCCCCTAGAATTACTGTTATTGAAGATTTCTTTTGGATTGATTTAACATATAATCGTGGTGCTTTGGCTTCATTTCTTGCTGATGTAAGTTTTGGTCGTGTTTTGCTTAGTATAATGTCTATTATTGGGGCTGTTCTTTCTATTTGGTATTTAGTAAAAAAGTTTAAAACACTTAATATTTGGTATCGTAGCGCTTTATATTTATTTATTCCAGGTTGTATTGGTAATTTAATTGATAGAATTAATATTTATAATACTGATGGTGTTATTGATTTTTTAAGTTTTAAATTATTTGGTTTTTGGTATTTTCCAATTTTTAATTTTGCTGATATGTGTTTAACTGTTTCAATTATTGTTTTTGCTGTCGGTGCTTTATTTTTTGTTAAAGATAGTAATGGAGAAGAAAAAAATGATTAAATTCATTGTTAGTGAAGAATTTTCTAATATTAGAATAGATGCTTTTTTAACTAAGCAAAATATTGATAGAAGTCGAGTTTATTTTCAAAATGCAATTAATGAAGGTAAGGTATTAGTTAATGGTAATAAAGTTAAACCTTCAACAAAAGTATTTACTAATGATGAAATTAGTTTTGAAGAATTAGATGAAGTTCCACTTAATTTAGTTGGTGAGAATATTCCTTTAGATATTATTTATGAAGATAAAGATTTATTAGTTATTAATAAACCACGTGGAATGGTTGTTCATCCATCTAATGGTCATTATGATGGGGGAACGCTTGTTAATGCTTTAATTTATCATATTAAAGATTTGTCTTCTATTAATGGTGTTATTAGACCAGGTATTGTTCATAGAATTGATAAAGATACTTCTGGTTTATTAGTGGTTGCTAAAAATGATAAAGCACATATTTTATTACAAGATCAATTAAAAGATAAGACTATGTATCGTGAATATCTTGCTTTAGTGGAAGGAGTTATTCCCCATACCGATATTGATATTATTGCTCCAATAGGTAAAGATAAAAATGATCGTTTAAAGCAAGCAATTGATGTTTATCATGGAAAAGATGCTAAGACACATATTCATGTTTTAAAAAGATTTAAAAATTATAGTTTAGTTCAATGTCAACTTGAAACTGGTAGAACTCATCAAATTAGAGTGCATTTACAATATATTGGTAATCCTTGTGTTGGAGATAAAGTGTATGGTAAAAGAAAACAAGTTTATACTCAACTAGGTCAAATGTTATCAGCGGTAAAGATTTCTTTTATTCATCCTACTACTTTTGAAAGAATGACTTTTACTTGTGATATTGATGATGAATTTAAAAGAGTTTTGGCTCTTGTTGAGAATCTTTAATTAAGTTTTGATAATTAGAAAAGTTTGTTTTACAAACTTTTTTTAATTCTTCAAGTGAATATTTTTTAATAAATTCTTGAGCAAATGTATCAGTGGATATATTAGCGCCTTTTGGGAATGTCATATTATATTTTTTTGATAAGTTATCCATTTCTAATAAAAAACAATATCTAGCAATCATTGATGCAAGGGCAACAGAAGGAAAGTGTTGTTCACCTTTGGTGGAAAATTTAATATCAAATAGTCTTTCTTTTTGGTCAATTATATATGAAAAATAAGTACTTTCATTACAAAATTGGTCTATAAAAAAGTTTTTGCAAGTAGGTATTTTTTTACTTAGATTAACTAAAGCGGTATTATGTAATATTGCTTTTATTTGATTCATATTATATCCTTTATTAATTAAGGAATTGTATTTTTCATTATGAACTGTTAATTTTGAAAATTTAACTTTATTTATGATAGTGGGAACATATTGCATAATAAAATTATCTGTTAATTTTTTTGAATCTTTAATAAATTCAATTTCTTGATTATCTTTATCAAAATATGCGGCGACCACGATTAAAGGACCAAAAAAATCACCAAATCCTACTTCATCAGAACCAATTTGTGATTCAAATGTTTCGTATTCAATTGGCTTTGTTTCTTTTGGCATTATTATTTCAGCATTTTTATTAAATATTTGGGCTTCT
>CAZOAE010000134.1:0-2564 GCA_964577725.1 uncultured Erysipelotrichaceae bacterium
ATTAGAATATGTCATAAAAATGAAGAAATTAAAAATCAATATCATAAGTTTTTGTTGCAAGAAGAAAAGTTATTAACTTATCAAAATGATTTAATTTATATTGATGATAACAATTTAATGAATCCTTTAACAAATAAAGTTGGATTAAATAATGCTTATTATCTTTTAAAAAATGATAATATTGAAGAAGCATATAAGGAAGCAAAAAAATATTTAGATGAATGTTTTTATCTAAGTGATGAAGATAAAGGTTATTTATATTCAATTAAATTTTATTATATGTTATTAAATGGAAAATTTGATGAAGTTAATGAAGAATATCGTTCTTTAGAAGGAAGTGTAAAGCGTGTTATTTCAAATCATAATAATTATGGAACAGTAAAAACTGCTTTATTAATCGCAGTATTTATTGAATCAAGTTATGATTTATATGAATATATTATTAATAGATTAGAAAAGAATAAGTATAAATATAATCCTTATTTACAAGAAAGTGAAGAAAAGTTAATAGAACACGCTTTATTGTATATTGAAAAAACAAAAGTTGAATGGTTTAAAAATGAAGAATAGAAGTCTTAATGATTTCTATTTTTTTTATTTTAAGATGTTATATTTGAAAGTAAGTCGAATTTACGACTAACTTTCGAATGACAATTATATTACTAAAAAAATTAGAAGAAGGTAGGATAATAAGAAAAGATATAAATATTTATTTAGAATATTAATTTGCTTAATTTAATAAATTTTATTGGTGATACAATGAAGTTTATTGATAAAGTAAAAATTTTTATTAAGCAATTTAATTCTCCACTTATATATATTTTGTTTGGTGCTTCTTTTATTTCGTTATATTTAAAAGAATATGTTGATGGATTAATTATTATTGGAGTTATATTTTTAAATAGTATTGTTTCTTTTATTCAAGAAGTTAAAGCAGATGAAGCCTTAGATGCTTTAAAAAAATTATCTTCTCCGCATTGTTTAATTAAAGAAAATGGACATATTAAAAAAATATTATCTCAAGATATTAAAGTGGGAGATATTCTTGTTTTAGAAGAAGGAAGTGTTGTTGTTGGAGATGCTTTAATTATATCTTCAAATGGTTTAAAAATTGATGAATCTTCACTTACTGGTGAATCAATTAGAGTTGAAAAAGGTATTAATGATGAAATTTTTGAGTCGACTGTAGTTGTTTCTGGTCGTGGTGAAGCAAAAGTAATTAAAGTTGGTAATGATACTGAATTTGGTAAAATATCTTCTTTTATTAAAGAAAAAAATGAGATAACTCCATTACAAGCAAAATTAAATAATTTAAGTAAAATATTAGGGTTATCGACAATTATTATTTGTATCATTATTTTTATTATTTCATTAATAAGAAAAGATGATTTACTAGAAACTTTAATTACATCTATTTCTCTTGCTGTTGCTGTTATTCCAGAAGGTTTAATGGCGGTAGTAACAATAACATTATCTATTGGTGTTCAAAAACTAGTAAAAGTTAATACTATTGTTAAAAATTTATCTTCTATTGAAACTTTAGGTTCAATTTCTTTAGTGTGTTCTGATAAAACTGGAACAATAACTGAAAATAATATGGTTGTTGAAAGTGTTTTTTCTTATAATAATGAATTATTATTTTTAGCAATGGTATTATGTAATAATGCAACTTTTGATAGGGGAGATCCAACAGAAATAGCGTTATTAAAATATGTGAAGGATAAAATAAATATTAATGAAGTAAATAAAAAGTATCCTAGAATTAAAGAAATACCTTTTTCATCTGAAACAAAAATTATGAAAACATTTCATAATGATATTGTTTTTTGTAAAGGGGCGATTGAAGTTATTTTAAATCAATCGAGATATTTTTATGAAAATGGAGAAGTTAAAGTTTTAACAAGTGATGAAAGAAAAAAAATTAATTTAAAAGTTGATTCTTATTATTTAAAATCGTATCGTGTTTTAGCGTTTTCTTGTTGTAAAGATAATAAAGAAATATTTTTAGGTTTTATTGGAGAAAAAGATCCTATTAGAGAAGGTGTTGTTGAATCTATTAATGTTTTAAAAGAAGCAGGAATTAAAACAATTATGATTACTGGTGATCATTTAAAAACGGCATACGCAATAGGGGAAGAATTAAGTATTATTAATTCAAAAAATGAAATATGTTTAGGTAATCAAATTGATAGTTTAACTGATGATGAGTTTAAAAATATAAATGTTTTCGCTAGAGTTTCCCCTTTAGAAAAAATGAAAATCGTTTTTAGATATAAAACATTAAATGAAGTTGTTGCTATGACTGGAGATGGAGTAAATGATGCGCCTTCATTAAAAGAAGCAGATGTTGGAATTAGTATGGGTAAAAATGGAACAGAAGTTGCTCGTTCTGTTTCTGATATTATTTTAATTGATGATAATTTTTTGACTATTCAAAAAGCAATAGAAACTGGTAGAGTGATTTATGATAATATCAAGAAATCAATCATATTTTTGTTAAGTAGCAACTTGGCTGAAGTTTTAATAATGGTTCTATGTTTATTATTAAAATTTCCTTTACCATT
>CAZOAE010000135.1:0-2537 GCA_964577725.1 uncultured Erysipelotrichaceae bacterium
TTCTATTAACACCTTTTTTTGTAACAGCATTTTCAATAGGTAATCCGCGTGTATCCCAACCAGGAAAAAATGGAGCGTAAAAACCAGACATAGATTTATAACGAATAATTGTATCCTTCAATAATCTATTTAGCATATGTCCACAGTGCATATCTCCATTCGCGTAAGGTGGACCATCATGTAACATAAAACATTCATTATGTTCATTCTTTTTCATTATTTGATGATATAAATCATCTTTTTTCCATTCTTCTAACATTTTAGGTTCTTTTTGAGCAAGATTACCCCTCATCTCAAAATTTGTTTTACCCATCAATAAAGTCTTATTAATTTCCATTTTTTATCTCCTTATAAATAAAAAAACGCCCCATTCTAAGGACGCTTGACACGCGGTACCACCTTAGTTTCTATAAAAAATATAGACACTTAAATCTTTTAACGCAAGATTACGAATATCATTACTAAATTTCACAATATTAGCTCAAAAGTGATACGATTCTAAATATAGTAACTATTTTACACCAACCAATAGTTCTCTAAATACTAAAATTTAGGCGTTTGTCTTTGTCATCGCTTACTAAAATTATTATGCAATAAGAAACTAATTTTAACAATAATTTTTTTCTTTTATTGTAAATATATTATATTTAATACCTTTCAATTTTAACATTTTCATCAAAAACATTATTATCTATTGATGTTGATGAAGATATTTTTACTACTTCTAAATCATTATTAGTAAAAGCGTTATTATAAATACTTTTTACACTTAAAGGAAAAACTAATTCTCCACTTAATGAACAATTATAAAAAGCATTACGAGAAATAATCTTTAAAGAAGAATTATCTTCAAAAGATAAACTTTTTAAACTACTGTTTTCAAATGCTTGCGAAGAAATTTCAACAAGAGAAGAAGGAATAATTAAAGATTCAATTCCACACTTATAAAAGGCTTGAGTTGATATTTTATTAACATTCTTTAAATTCAAATTTTTTAAATTTTGACAATTATAAAAACATTTTTCACTTATTTCTAAAACATCAATAGATAAATTTTCTAAATTCTTACAATTATAAAAACACCAAATACCCATAGAAGATAAAGTTAAAGAAAGATTTTTAAAACCAGTATTTTCAAACGAAGAAACACCTAAATTAGTAATATTTTCAAAATTAAAACTATCTAAAGAAGTACAATTTTTAAAAGCATATGAATCAACTTTTACTAATGATGATGATAATTCAACATCAACTAAAGAAGTACAATTTTCAAAAAAAGAACCAGGTAAAGAAGTATAAGAACCTAATATTTTAACTTCTTTTAATTCTTCAAAATTAAAAAAAGTATCAATATTTAATTCACTTATATTATTAAATGAAATTGAAGTTAATTTACTATTACGAAACGCTCCTTTATTTATAACTTCAACACCATTACCACCTTCAAAAGAAGATAAAGATGTACAACCAGCGAATAAATGATCTGGTATTGTTTTAACACTATTTGAAAAACTAACACTTTTTAAATTTGTACAATTTCTAAAAGCATCATATCCAATAGAAGAAACTGAATTAGGAACAACTAAATTTTCAATATATTTATTATCTAAAAAAGAATTTTTAGCAATCGAAACAACATTATATTCTTTATTATTACTAATAATAGTTTCAGGGATAATTAAATCTTTTACATTATATTTAGGTGATTCAATAACTCTCGCAGTTTTATTTTCATCATTAAACTCATATTGGATCTCATTATTTTCTACTATTTGAGTGGGAGAACAACTCATTAATAAAACACTTACTAATAAAAATCTTTTCTTCATAAAATTACCTATACTCATTCATTAAAATACCACCAGCAACACCAACATTCAATGAATCAATATTATTCATTGAAATTTTCACAATTAAATCACTTATTTCTAAATTAACTTGTTTTACTCCATTTCCTTCACTACCTAAAACTAAAACAAAATTATCTTTCTTTTTAAATTCACGATAATCAACTGCATCTTTTAGACTAGTAGAAACAATAAAATAACCTTTTTCTTTCAAATCAAACAAACTAACATCTTGATAAATGTTAATTTTAAAAATTGCTCCTTTTGTTGCCGAAATAACTTTATCATTATAAATTGAAGCACAATCATCACTTAAAATTACCCCATTATAATTAAACGCTAGAGCAGTTCTAATTAAAGTTCCTACATTTCCAGGATCTTGAACACCATCTAAATACAATAATTTCTCATTACTACCTATTACATCATTTTCTTTATATTTACAAACACCAATTATATTTTGACTTGTTTTATTTGAAGATAACTTATTCATAATTTCTTCATTAACAATAATTTGTTCAACATTATATTTCTTATTTTCTTCAAGAACAAGTAAATAAACTAATAAATTATTTTGATACGCTAGTTCAACAAACTCTTCACCATCAATCAAAAATAATCCTTTTTCTTTTTTAACATTATTCTTTTTTAATTCATATAAATCTTTTATAAACTTATTAGTTAAACTCG
>CAZOAE010000136.1:0-2523 GCA_964577725.1 uncultured Erysipelotrichaceae bacterium
AAACACTTCATTACTAAAATATATTTCTGCCCCTAATGTTAATTTAACATTATATAATGAACATTCTTTTTTTAATTCATCAAATTAAATCTCCCTAACTTATTATTTATAACCTATTTAAATAATAATACAACAAATAATAAATTGCAAATAACGATTATATTATTTGTTTAAACTTTTTAATATAATAATTTAATGTTTCTTTATGATAAACCCCAAAAGCCGTTTCTTTATCAGTTCTTTTAAATGTTTTTCCAATAAAACTATTATTTTTATAATAAGAAGAAACAATCTTTATTCCATCAACTTCATTTTTTTCATCATATATAATTTCATATTCATCATTAAAAATTATTTTTGTATCAACAAGTTTATTCCCTTTATATTTTTGAAATGTAGGAACAACACCATTTTTATAACCATATTTATTATTACCATCATATGATAAACCATACTTATCAGTAAAATTTTTATAAATAGGTGAAGAAGAATCTTCTCGATTATCAAAATAATATGACATATCAAATTTATATATAACGGTTTGATTTCTTCTATTAAAAAAATCATCAAGATAATATAAATTAAAATAATTACAATCTCCACATTTTGGATAATAATAATATATTATTTTTTCACTATTATCATTAATTAGTAAATCTAAATCACTTTCATTACTAATATTTTTAAAAGAAGAAACATAAGCATAGTTATTAATATAGTTATACATTGAACTAGAAGAATTAAATACTTCAGGGATAGTGTCTGGATTTGCTTTAAAAACAACTTCACCTTTATCAAATAAACATATAGTAGGTGTTGCTATATAATTAACAACTCCATTTGTTGGTCTTAATGCTGTATTTTCATTTCCTACATCAATAGAATAAAAAATAACTTCATTTTCTTTTATAAAATTATTAACCATAGGAAAATAATATTCACACGCTTCGCAAGAATGACTATAAATAAATAATAAAAATGAATCTTTATTATTTAATTTATTTTGAAGATAACTAACTTCTTCAATTAAGATTGGTTCTTGAATATTATATTGTGATTCTAATTGAATATCACTTGAATAAGTTTCACCACAAGAAACAAATAATAATGGAAATAGTAAAATTATTTTTTTAAAATTTGACCAATCCATAATTCTTTTTGCCCCTACGAATTACGATATACTTCCCTTCAATTGCTATTTCTTTATTTAATTTATAATCTAAATCAGTAATTTTATCTCCATTAACAATAATTGCACCATTATTTACAAATTCTCTTGCTTCTCTTTTTGATGAAACTAATTTTGCTCTTAATAAAGCATCTAATATTCCTTCATTTTCAATTCCTTCAATAGAAGGTAATTCATTAAATCCCATACTAATTTCTTCAGCATTCAAAGATTTAATATCACCAGAGAATAAACAATTTGAAATTTTAACCGCTTGATTATAGTCTTCTTCGCTATGAATAAAACATATTACTTCTCTTGCTAATGCTTTATGTGCTTTTCTTAAATGTGGTTCATTTTGATTACTTTTTTCTAATTCTTCAATTTCTTCTTTACTTAAAAATGTTAAAAATTTCAAATAATCAATTACTTTTGAATCTTCACTATTGATAAAGAATTGATACATTTCATATGGAGAAGTTTTCTTTTTATCTAGCCATATTGCTTTTCCATTTGTTTTACCAAATTTAGTACCATCACTTTTAGTTAATAAAGGCATAGTAAAACCATATACTTCTTTTTGTTCTTTTTTTCTTATTAATTCAATACCCGCGGTAATATTACCCCATTGATCTTGACCTGCGACTTGCATATCAACATTTTTATTTTTATTTAAGTACCAGAAATCAAGTGCTTGCATAATCATATATGAAAACTCTGTATATGTAATACCAGCATCTAATCTACGAGCAATAATATCTTTAGTTAACATATAATTAACATTAAAATATTTACCAAAATCTCTTAAAAAATCAATAAAATTGATATCTTTACTCCATTCATAATTATTAACAACTTCACAACCAAATAATGAAATCAATTGTTCTTTTAAACAATTAAAATTATGTTCAACAGTTTCTTTTGTAATCATTGGTCTTTCACTATCAGGTTTTGGATCACCAATTAAACCAGTTGCCCCACCAACTAAAACAATAGGGTGATGACCAGCATCTAATAATCTTTTACAAATTAAAAAACTAGAAAAATGACCAATATGTAAACTATCTCCAGTAGGATCAGTTCCAATATAAAAAGTCATACCACCTTTATTTAATTTTTCTTTTATAATTGGATTAGATACATCTTTAATTAAACCTCTCCACTCTAATTCTTCATAAATTCCCATATTTTATCTCCCAAAATGATATAATTTTAATAAACTAAATTTATAATGAAATTCATTAAATATCATATTTATCAAAACATCTAAATCGACAACTTAATCTTATATTAAGCAAAAATATAAAACAACAATTATTATTTTAATAATAAATTTTCATTATCCATTAAAAAGT
>CAZOAE010000137.1:0-2499 GCA_964577725.1 uncultured Erysipelotrichaceae bacterium
AAAGTATGTAATTATTTTATCTATATTTTGCTCTAATAATCCTTTGTTTTTTAATTTATCAATTATTGCTTTTTTAGAATAACTTTTTTTATTTAAAATATTGAAGCAGTAGCGTTTATATTTATTTAGAGATTGTTTTTCTTTAATTTCATTTATTATATTATTATCTAATTCTTTACCAACATATAGAAAATAATCAGTATAAACATCTTCATCAATAATTAAAGTTTCATTATTAGATAAAACAATTTCAAAATGCTTACTTTTATTGATTTTCTCTATTTTCATTTTTTATTTTTTTCCTTTTCTTCTCTTCTCGAGTAAGACTTCTAGCGTTATTAGTTAATTGATTTGCTAATTCTTTTTTTATTTGTTCAAAATGACTTTCAACATCTTCAATTTTAATTGGTTCATTTCTTGTTTTTTCATCTTCAACAATATTTTTTTTATGTTCGTTATCAATATGAATAACTTGAATTTCTAATAATGTTTTATCAGAATAATGAAGCATTTGTAATTTTGGAGATTCGTGATAGAAAATAGTTACAAGTCCACCGAAAATTAAGCCTATAAAAAATGTAACAAATCTCCATATTAAAATTGATGATTTAAGAGAAGCAACATTTTCAACATATGGAGAATACATTAAATTAAAAAATAATTCTGCACCACCAGAAGCACCTGGAATAGGAACTAATTGAGTAATCATATATGTAAATGATGAATATGACATAGAATTCATAAAATTATTAATACCTAAATCAACATTACACGCTTTAAAACAAAAATATGGAATACAATTATATGCGAGAAGATTTAGTAAATATAAAATAACAACAGTGATTAAAACTTTAATGTTAGAAAATAATCTTTTTAACTCAATTCTAAAAATTTCTAATTTAGTATTCATTGCAATTATTTTATCTTCTTTTTTATTTTTCTTTATAATATGGAAAAAGACTCCTACATTAATTATTAAATGAACTGCGAATTTATGAATATTTTTATTTAATGCTAAAAAGAATACAAGTAAACTCATAGAAGTAGTTAATAAAAACGCAATAATAGATAAACTAATAACATTTAATTCTAAACCAAAAAGATTAATTGTTCCAGTTGGTAAGTTTCCTTCGATTGCACATCCAATAAGTGTACCACCCCCAAATAAAATTAAAGAAAATTGATAAACAATAAACATCATAACTAAAATTGATGATGCACTTGTTAAACTAACACCTTGCTTATTAAAGGTATATGCTTGAGCAAATTGACCTCCAGTTGATGAAGGGGTAATACCAGAAAAAAATCTTCCAATCATAAAATTAAAAAATCCTTGATAGTATTTATAATCATCATTATATAATCTTGCAAGAATATATAAAATTAAGGCTTCAAATAAAAAAGTTATTAAAATTAAAATAAGTCCAATTAAGATATATAAAATATTCGCAGTTTTTAATGATTCAATAACTAATGAAGCATCATCTTTTAAAACAAAATAGATTGCAATAATAGTTATAATCAACATAATAGAAATATTGATAATATATTTTTTGACTTGTTTGTTCATACATATATAATAACATTTTTAAATAATTAAATGAATAATTAACTTGTAGATTATAATAAATCAAATGGTATAATATTGATATGGATACAAATAAAATTGAAAGTATTAATTTAGTTATTAAATTTTTAAAAGAAGGCGAAATTCTTGTTTCAAAGAATAAAATATTAACATACTTTGCTTTAAAAAAAGATAAAGTTCATTGTCAAAACGCAAATTCATCTTATAATTTGACTATTGATGAATTTAAAAAGTTATTTGAAAATTCTACTTTTTATATTTATTCTTATGATAATAAAACATTTATTGATTCAAAAAAAGATGATGAATATTATAGTTGGGATATTTTGAAAAAATAAATAAATACTATATAATAATATTTGTGAAGATAATTTGTTTTAATAAATTATTATAAAAAAACACCTATTAAATAGGTGCGGAATAACAAATGGTGCCGTCTATCGGAATCGAACCAACAACCTATCGATTACAAGTCGATTGCTCTGCCAGTTGAGCTAAGACGGCGTTTGCTATATTATAATAGTTGCTATTAAACAAAAAATCAAGTGATTTTTAAATTTTCTTTCTTTTTTATTTATGGAGATTTCAAGAATATGAATGTGAGTCTAATTGATATTAAATTTGAGATTAATTTTGCAACATTAATTGCGTTTATTATAGGAATAATAAGTGGTTTTATTGTTTTCTTTTTATTTTATTTTATAGGTTGTTTAGTATCAATTCAAAAAAAGAAAAATAAATTAAATAAACAATTAAAGAATATTTCAAAAGATGAAATTACTGATTTAATAAAAAAATATCAAAATGAATTTTTAAAAATTAGAAAAGAAAAAAAAGAAATTGTATTCGCAGATTATTCATCAAGTATTGTTAATTTAATAAAAGATATCGCTAGTAAATTTTATCCTAAA
>CAZOAE010000138.1:0-2495 GCA_964577725.1 uncultured Erysipelotrichaceae bacterium
GGTGATTATATGCGAGTAAAATATAATAGTAAAGAAATAGATTTATTAGCAAGAATTATGAGAGCAGAAGCAGTAGGTGAAGGTATTTTTGGTATGAAATTAGTGGGAAATGTTGTTATCAATAGAGTGTTTTATAATTGCAAACCATTTAAGCATATTAAAACTATATATGATGCAATTTACCAAAAAAATCAATTTGAAGGAATTACAATAGATCTATTTAAAACAAAAGCAACCACAGTTGAAAGAAATAGAGCATTAGAATGTATCAAACATTGGAGAGCGTACCCAGCATATAGTGCATTATATTTTCAAAATCCAGGTAAAGGAAAAAGTTGTAATATGAATTGGTATGGTGTTTTTGCGGGAAGATTTAAAAATCATTGTTTTTATGAACCAGAGAGAAAATGTAATTTATAAATGAAAACAATCGCAATTGTTGGAAATCCTAATTCTGGAAAAACAACATTATTTAATTCATTAACTAAATTAAAAGCGCATACTGGAAATTGGGCTGGTGTTACTGTTGAAAAAAAAGAAGGAATATATCATAACAAAGAAATAGAATTAAAAATCATTGATTTACCAGGTATATATTCTTTTTCTTCTTATTCGCTAGAAGAAAAAATTACAAAAGATTTTATTTTGAATGAAAAAATTGATTGTATTATTAATATCATTGATTCAAATAATTTACAAAGAAATTTATATTTAACAACTCAACTAATGGAACTTGATATTCCAATTGTAGGGGTGATAAATTCTTTTAATAAAAATAAGATTAACATAAAACAATTAGAAGATAATTTTCAAATTCCATTTATTAATATTTCAGTGATAAAAAATGAAAAAATTGATTTATTGATGAAAAAAGTTTTTTATATGGCTAATACATATCGAAAAGGACAAACAATTCTTTCAAATAGTAAAATATCTATATTAATAGATGAATATAAAAAAGATTTTAAAAAAAATAAATTATTCAATTCAATAAAATATATTGAAGAAAATAATGCAAAGATAAAATTTAATGATGATTATTTTGAAAATGATATTGAAGCATATATTGCTAATTATCGATATAAATTTCTTGAAAATATATTAGTAAAGAAAGAAAAAGATGATTTATCATATAAAATTGATCAATTATTAACTAATAAATGGTTAGGTATTCCAATCTTTATTGTTATTTTATTTTTAATTTTTCATTTTACTTTTTCTCACAATTTATTTTTTTTAAAGTTTATTTTTAAAAATATCGAACCAAGTTTTAAAAATACCATTTTTGAAGGTGTTATTTATGATAAAGAAGGTTTAAATTCAATAGGAATTATTCTTTTTAATTTTTTTAATGTAATAACTAATTTTTTAAGTAAAACTATTAATCAATATTTAATATCTTTAAATGTAAAAATATGGGCAAGAGATTTATTTGTAAATGGTATTTTAAGTGGTGTATTTAATGTTATTAATTTTATTCCCCAAATTTTAACTGTTTTTTTCTTTTTTTCAATATTAGAAGATACTGGATATATGGCTAGAATTGCTTTTATTTTAGATAAGATATTACAAAAATTTGGTTTATCAGGAAGGGCGCTAATTTCTATGATTTTAGGTTTTGGTTGTAGTGTACCAGCGATTATGAATACAAGAACAATAATAGATACTGAAGAAAAGAAAAAAACAATTAGAGTTATTCCATTTTTTTGTTGTAGTGCGAAATTGCCCCTTATTACCTCAATAGCGGGTTGTTTAGTGTCATCTTTTGGAATTTCTAATGTTGATTTTATCATAACAAGTGTTTATTTTTTTTGTATATTGTTAACTATTATTTCTTTACTAATAATGAATAAATTTAAAAAAGAAAAAAATAGCCCTTTTATTATGGAATTACCCGATTACCGTTTACCTAAATTTACTAATATAATGTATAATCTACAAGATAAATTAAAACATTTTCTAACAAAAACATTTACTATTATTTTAACATCATCAATTATTATTTGGTTTTTATTACATTTTAGTTGGGATTTTTCTTATATAGATAATCAAATAGATAAATCAATTCTTTCTAAAATTGGTCAATTTATTCAAATCTTTTTTACACCATTAGGATTTGGTAAACAATTAAGTTCATATGGTTGGATTTTTTCACTTGCTGCTTTAACTGGCTTAATTGCTAAAGAAAATATTATTGGTTCATTTTTTACTTTGTCTTATTGTATTTTTAATTCTCTAACAAAAAATCAAATCGATAGTAATTTATGGAATGAAATCAATTTGATGATAAATAATAATGTTATTGATAATAAATTAATTATTAGTTTTATAATTGAATTAACAGATATTACTTGGCAAGGTTTATTTTCTTTTATGATTTTTAATTTAATTACAGTTCCATGCTTAGCAAGTGTAATATCTATGAAAAATGAGATGACAAAAAAAGAATTTATTTATACGATATTATTTTGGTTATTTACTTCCTATATAGTTTC
>CAZOAE010000139.1:0-2484 GCA_964577725.1 uncultured Erysipelotrichaceae bacterium
CCAATAGTGGTGGAAGATGGCGGATTTGAACCACCGAACCCGAAGGAACTGATTTACAGTCAGCTGCGTTTGGCCACTTCGCTAATCTTCCAATTTTTAATGGTGGAGGCTATAGGGCTCGAACCTACGACATCCACCTTGTAAGGGTGGCGCTCTCCCAGCTGAGCTAAGCCTCCAAGTCGTATTCAATACGCTTAAATACTATACCAAGTCAAAATGGATTAGTCAACATTTTTTTATAAAAAAGTTTTTTTATTTTGGGGATATTATTTTTCTTTCTTTTTTTAATGATTTTAGTAGTTATTAATATGTTACAATTTAATAATCATAAGCAATTTAAGTTGTTTATTTATCTTTGATTTACTAAAATATTTTTGAGATTAACAAGTTAAGGAGTGTTTTATAATGAAAGCATCAAAAATGATTATCCCAACATTAAAGGAAGCACCTAGTGAAGCAATTATTCCTTCACATATTTTAATGTTGCGCGCGGGTTTAATAAAAAAATTAGTTTCAGGGGTATATAATTTTTTACCTATGGGACTTAGAACATTAAGAAAAATTGAAAATATCATTCGTGAAGAAATGGATTCATCTGGCGCTTTAGAAATTCTATCATCAGCAATTCAACCAAAAGAATTATGGGAATTATCTGGTAGATGGCAAAAGTATGGACCAGAATTAATTAGATTCAAGGATAGACATAATAGAGATTATTGTTTAGGACCAACTCACGAAGAAATATTTACTGATTTAATAAAAAATACTGTTAAATCATATAAGTCATTACCTTTGAATATTTATCAAATTCAAACTAAATATCGTGATGAAATAAGACCAAGATTTGGCTTGATGAGAGGCAGAGAATTTATAATGAAAGATTCTTATTCCTTTGATATAGATGAAAAAGGATTAGATAATTCCTATCAAATAATGTATGAAACATATTCAAAAATTTTTGATCGTTTATCAATAAATTATAAAGTTGTTCTCGCTGATACTGGTTCTATAGGTGGAAATGGTTCACATCAATTTATGGCTTTATCTAATGTTGGTGAATCTCAAATTATATATTGTGATGAATGTCATTATGCTGCAGATGAAGAAAAAGCAACTTCTAATTGTATTAAGGTAGAAAAAGAACAAGAAAATGATTTACAAGAAGTTTTTACTCCTAATATGCATACAGTTGAAGAAGTGAGTAATTTCTTAAACATTAATAAAGCAAAAATAGTTAAAACAATGATTTATTACGCTAGTGATAATGATACTTTTGGAGCGTTTTTAATTCGTGGAGATTGTGATATTAATGAAATTAAGGTTGCTTCTTTGCTTGATTCTTCTGAAATTTTTATTCGCATGGCAACTGATGAAGAAATTGAAAAAATTGGCTCAAAAGTTGGGTTTATTGGACCAATCGGTTTAAATATTAAAGTATTTATTGATAAAGAAGTTGAAGATTTGACAAATTTTGTTGTTGGCGCTAATAAGGAAAATTATCATTTAATAAATGTTAATTTAATTAGAGATTTCAATGGTCAAATTGTTGATGTAAAAAAAGCAAAAGAAGGGGATTTATGTCCTATATGTGGTAAACCTTTAAAAAGTGAAAGAGGTATAGAAGTTGGACAAATTTTTAAACTTCAAACAAAATATTCAAAGCCAATGGGGTGTGTATATTTAAACGAAGAAGGTAAAACAATGCCAATGGTAATGGGTTGTTATGGAATTGGGGTAACTAGAACTTTTGCTTCGATAGTTGAACAACATCATAATGAAAATGGTATTATCTTCCCTATTCAAGTTGCACCATATCATATTGTTATTATCGCTGTTAATTATGATGATGAAGAACAAAGAAATGTTAGTGATTTATTATATGCTGAACTTAATAAAAAGCATATTGAAGTAGTTGAAGATGATAGAAAATTAAAATTAGGTTTTAAATTAAAAGACTGGGAATTAATAGGAGTTCCATATTTCATTATTGTTGGTAGAAGAAGTAATGAAAAAATAGTTGAATTTAGAGATAGAATTAATGACACTAAAGAAGAAGTTGAACTAGATGTTGCAATTAATAAAATTGTTGATATTGTTAAGGAAATTAAATAAATGGAAAAAAATAAACTACATACAGAAGAATTATATTATCCAAGTGATGATACAATAATGGAAGAACAAACAAAATGTTTAGATGTTCTATATGATTTTAATTTAACTAGACCTACTGAATTAAAAAAAAGAGAAGAAATGTTAAACAAAATGTTTGCGGAAATTGGTGAAGGGTGTTATATTGAACCACCTTTACATTCTAATTGGGGTGGACATCATGTTCATTTTGGAAAATGTGTGTATGCAAATTTTAATTTGACATTAGTTGATGATACTCATATTTATGTTGGTGATTATACTATGATGGGACCAAATGTTGTGATTGCAACTGCTGGACACCCAATTTTACCTATATTAAGAGAAAATGCGTAT
>CAZOAE010000140.1:0-2468 GCA_964577725.1 uncultured Erysipelotrichaceae bacterium
ATAATGGCGATTATTTTAATTGTGTTTTTAAAAAAGGAGAGAATATTATTTCTTATAATGAATTTTTTGAATAAATTATATGTATCACCTTTATGTATATTTCTTGTCATTTTTTCAATCATATTCGATATTGTTAATGAAATGTTAATAATGTTTTTAATTTGTTTTATTCATGAATTAGGTCATATTGTAATGGCTTTATTTTTTCATTGTAAAATAAATAAAGTTTCAATTAATATTTTCGGTTTTTCGGCTGAAATAGATAATGTTGATTATTTAAAATTATATAAACAAATCATAGTTTATATCGCTGGTCCATTAACTGTTTTTGTTACTTATTTTTTATTAAATTTAATGTTAAATTATAGTTTAATTAATTCATATGAATATTATAAGTATTATGAAAATAATTTAGGAATGTGTTTATTTAATTTAATTCCTTTATATCCATTAGATGGGGGAAGAATAATTGATGCTTTGTATCGAAAAATTTGTCCAATGAAAGAGTGTTTAAAAATTAAAAGAATATGGACAATAGTATGTTTACTTATTTTATTTTATGTATTGATTAAGAATCAACAACTTATTTTATTTATTACTTTTATGAGTATGGTTGGTTTTTATTTATTTTCTTCTCGATATGAATATAAAGATTATTTAGAAAAAAGAATGCTTATTAATAATTGTTTTTCTAAAAAAATGTCATTTAATAAAGATATTTATCATTTTAGTAATAATTTGTATTTAAAAAATGGTAAAATCGAAAGTGAGAAAGAGATGATTCCTATTTTATTACTTGATGAATATGGCAATAAAAAATATCTTGATTTTCGTTAATTTAATTGAATATTGTTTAATTTTATGATAAATTACCTATGTTGTCGCCTAATATAGGGGCCTCAACCGCATTGAAAAGGTTAAAAAGTGATTATTTCCACCTTAAAAGCGAGTCTAGACTATATAGAATATATTAGGAGGTGCAAAAAAGTGTACGCGATTATTGAAACTGGTGGTAAGCAAGTTAAAGTAGAAGTCGGTTCAAAGATTTATGTTGAAAAACTTAATGCTGAAGTTGGTAGTGAAGTTACATTTGACAAAGTTCTTTTAATCGGGGGAGAAAAAACAAAAGTTGGTTCTCCATTAGTAAAAGGCGCTAGTGTTGTTGCTAAAGTTGAAAAACAAGGCAAAGAAAAGAAAATTATTATTTTCAAATACAAGAGCAAAGCAAACTATCGTAGAAAAACTGGTCATAGACAACCATATACTTGTTTAACAATTACGGCTATTAATGCTTAATTATGATTAAAGTAAATTTAATCAAAAATGATGATCAAGTAATCGGTTTAGAAGTTACTGGTCACGCTGATTCCGCACCATATGGTCAAGATTTAATATGTGCTGCGGTTAGTTCCATCTTAACTGGTGGATTTAATGCTTTTAGTGAAGATGACATTAAGGAATGTTCATTAGAAGAAGGATATGCGAAAGTTATTATTGCTTCTAAAAAAGGAGAAATAATATTAGATACATTAATTGTTCAACTTAAGACAATTAGTGTTAGTTATCCAAAATATATAAAGATTAAGTAATGAAAAGAGGTGCAAAAATGAGATTTTTATTAAATATTCAATTATTTGCTTCTAAAAAAGGTGTCAGTTCTACCAAGAATGGTCGTGATTCTGAATCAAAAAGATTAGGTGCAAAGAAATCTGATGGTCAATTTGCCACAGCGGGTTCTATTATATATCGTCAACGTGGTACTAAAATTTATCCAGGTGTAAATTGTAGACGCGGTGGAGATGATACAATTTATACAACTGTAGATGGTATCGTTAAGTTTGAAAGACTTGGTAAAAATAGAAAACAAGCGTCTTGTTACCCAATTGAAGCAGATAAATAATTAATTTATTGTAGACCACAGAAATGTGGTCTTTTATTTTTTTATAGTGTAATAATATAGTTGGAGGGTTATTTATGTTTATTGATAAAGCAAAATTAACGGTAAAATCTGGTAAAGGTGGAGATGGGGCGATTGCTTTTCATCGTGAAAAATTTGTAGATAAAGGTGGACCATCTGGTGGTAATGGTGGTCGTGGTGGCTCTATTTATTTTGTTGCCACTAATAATTCTTCAACTTTAATTAATTATCGCCATGCAAGAAAAGTCATAGCTAAAGATGGTGAAAAAGGTATGGCAAAAAAGATGTATGGCGCTAAAGCAGAAGATATATATTTAGAAGTTCCAGTTGGTACAGTTATTTTTGAAGAACCAGAACATATTTTTCTTGCGGATATGGCTAAAGAAGGAGATGTTTATTTATGTTGTAAAGGCGGTCGTGGTGGTCGTGGTAATGCTTGTTTTGCTACTTCTAGGAATAGATGTCCTCGTGTTGCTGAAAATGGTGTTCCAGGAATTGAAAAAGTTTTAACATTAGAATTAAAATTACTTGCTGATGTTGGTTTAGTTGG
>CAZOAE010000141.1:0-2419 GCA_964577725.1 uncultured Erysipelotrichaceae bacterium
TAATACGATTTCTTTAATAACAATGACTGAAAAAAAAGAAAATAAAGAAGATTTTATTACTATTTTAATTAGTGAAAGTTGTTCTTCTTGCGAAAAAGTGAAAAAAAGTTTATATATTTTTCAATATGAATATCAATATAATTTTACTTTTATTGATATAAAAGATATAGAAAACGAAAAAAATGATTTAATTAATGAAATAAAAAATGTATATGATAAACAAGTTGATGAAAAAAAATATGACAAATATGAAACGTATCCAGATGATTTTTTAACACCAACAATGATAAAGTTTTCAAATGGAAAAATAAAAAAAGTATCAATAGGAATAAATGTAAACGCTTTACATAATTTTTGCGTTCAAAATAATTGAATAGAAAGTTATTTTCTTATTAAATAAGGTTATAAAAGGAGCAAATTATTATGGAAAGAGGATCAGGATTATTAGTTCATATTAGTTCTTTACCATCTAAACATGGTATAGGAACATTTGGATCAGAAGCAAGAAGATTTGTAAGATTTTTAAATGAATCTAAACAAAAATATTGGCAAATATTACCATTAAATCCTACAAGTTATGGAGATTCACCATATCAATCATTTTCGGCTTTTGCACTAAATCCTTATTTTATTGATTTAGATTATTTAGTAAAAAAAGGTTATTTAACTAAACAAGAAGTAAAACCTATTAAAGGTGGTAAAAATCCTAATTATGTTGATTATGGTGTTATTTATCAAGAAAGATTTGGAATATTAAAATTGGCTTATTCAAGAGCAATTAATGAAATTAAAGAATTATTAGATAAATTTTTGAAAAGAAATAAAAAATGGCTTGATGATTATGCTTTATTTATGACAATTAAAGATATGTTTGGGGGAAAATCTTGGCAAGAATGGCCTAATGAATATCGAAAACATAATAGAAAAACATTATTAGAAGTAAAAGAAAAGAAGAATTATGAGTATTATTTTTATATCTTTTTACAATTTGAAGCATATTTACAATATAATAAATTAAGAAAATATGCGAATAAAAAAGGAATTAAGATTATTGGAGATATGCCAATATATGTTGCACTTGATTCTGCAGATGTGTGGTCTAATCATAAATTATTCTTATTAAATAGTGGAAGAAAACCAAAAAAAGTTGCTGGTGTACCACCTGATTTCTTTTCTTCAACAGGACAATTATGGGGAAATCCAATTTATGATTATGAATATTGCAAAAAAACATCTTATCGTTGGTGGAAAATGCGTTTTAAAATGATGAGTAAATTATACGATTTATTAAGAATTGATCATTTTAGGGGATTTGATTCATATTGGACAATTCCAAGTAAAGAAAAAACAGCGATAAATGGTATGTGGGAAAAAGGACCTGGATTTGAATTATTTAAGGCTTGCGAAAAAGAGATTTCTAAGATTCAAATAATTGCGGAAGATTTAGGTATTATTACTGATAGTGTCAAAGAATTGAAAGAAAAATGTGGTTTTCCAGGATTAAAAGTATATCAATTTGCGTTTGAAGATTATAAATATGAAAGTATTGATACTAAATATCAAGATTTAATTAATCCATTTTTACCACATAATTATGAAAAAAATTCAATTGCATATATTGGAACACATGATAATGATATTGAAGATAATTTTATTATGGAACATCCAGAGCAACATAAAGCAATGCTTGATTATTTGAATATTGAAAAAGTTGAAGATATTAATGACACTTTAATTGGATCATTAATAAGATCTAACGCAGATGTTGTTATTTTTATGCCACAAGATATTTTAAGATTAGGTGCAACTTCTAGAATTAACACACCAGGTGTACCATATGGAAATTGGCAATTTAGATTTAGAAAAAAACAATTTGATAAAACTTTAGCGCTTCATTTATCACAAATGGTTTTAGAATCGAATAGATAAAAAAATATTGATTAAAAATAGATAAAGTTTATAATTAAAGTTAAGAAAGGAATTAATAATTTTTATTAATATAAGTTTTATTTATGGATTACAAAAAAATAGTTCAAGATGCGTTCGGTGAAGTTGTTAATGGAAAAGACATTGCTGATGATACAGAAATTAAATCATTAGGTATTGATTCTCTTGATTTAGTTGAATCATTAATGACAATGGAAGAAAATTTAGGAATTCAATTTTCAGATGAAGAAATGCTTTCTTTTAAAACAGTTGGAGATGTTTATAAAGTAATTGAAGCAAAATTAAATAAATAAAAGACTACGAAAAAATCGTAGTTTTTTTATGAGAATATAATTTTGTAATTTTTTTTAAAAAATGTGTTGCAAAAAGAAATCAACTATTGTATTATCATATTTGCTTAGCGTTGCTAAGATGCTCAGCTAGCTCAATGGCAGAGCAATCGGCTGTTAACCGATCGGTTGTAGGTTCGAGC
>CAZOAE010000142.1:0-2368 GCA_964577725.1 uncultured Erysipelotrichaceae bacterium
CTTTTCTAGCGGAATCTAAATCTATTCCATCAAGTGCTTCTAAAATATCTAAGTGATAAGGAACATCAAAATCTTTTAATTTTGGTTCTCCAAAGCGTTCTATTTCAACATTTTCACTATCATCTTTTCCAATAGGAACAGTTTTATCAATAATATTTGGAATAACTAACATTTTTTTTGTTAATTCTTCTGTCAATTCTTCTTCTTCTTTTTCAATTTCTAATAATCTATTATTGATTTCTACCACTCTTTGTTTTGCTTTTGTTGCATCATCAACTCTTTTTTCTCTCATCATAAGACCAATGTTTTGTGATGTAGAATTTCTTTCCGCACGCAACTCACCACCAATGCTTTTTAATTCTCTAATTTTTTCATCTAGTTTAATTACTTCATCAACTAATGGTAGTTTTTGATCTTGAAATTTCTTTTTAATATTTTCTTTAACAAGATCAGGATTTTCTCTAATAAATTTTATATCTAACATATTCCCTCCTAAAAAATAAATCCCTTGATAAGTAAAAACTTACCAAGGGACGATATATAACCGTGTTACCACCCTTATTGCATCATTACAATGCCACTTAATTAACTTTAACGCAGTAAACGAAGCCATTACGCTTACCTTCAAGGCTGGATTAAACTTATCTAATTATTACTTTTCACCAACCAGTAATTCTCTAAAAAATTATTTAAGTTATTTTTCCTTTCAATAGGTACAATTTATTTATAATACTATATTTTTTTAATTTCAATTATTCTTGTTCAGTATTTTCAGTTTCTTGAATATTTTGTTCTTCAATTTCTTCTTCCGCTTTTAAACTTGTAATTGATGATACTGTTTCATCATCTTTTAAACGAATAATTTTTACACCTTGTGTATTTCTACCAGAAATTGCTACTTGTTTTAATGAAGTTCTAATAACGACACCCATTTTTGTAATAACGATAATATCTTCATCACCATTAACAGCAAGTGTAGTAGCAAGTTTTCCAGTTTTTTCTGTCATATTTAAAGTTATAACACCTTTAGCCCCACGAGATGTTTGTCTATATTCATCAAGTAATGACATCTTACCATAACCTTTTTCAGATAAAGCAAGAATGTATTTTCCTTCGTTAGATGTTGTTAATGATACGATATAATCATTATCTAATAATGTCATACCTTTAACCCCAGTAGCGCTTCTTCCCATAATACGAACTTGATTTTCTGGGAATTTTACCATTTTACCATTTGTTGCAGCGAGTGAAATTAATGTATTACCATCAGTAAGTTTAACACCGATTAATTCATCATTTTCTCTCATAACAATGGCTTTTTTACCATTTTGTCTAATTGATTCAAATTCAGTAATAGATGTTCTTTTTACAATACCTTCCTTAGTTGCAAAGAATAAATAATTGTTTTCATTATATTCATTAACTGTAATAATAGATAAAACTTTTTCATTTTCTTCAAGTGGAATTAAATTTTGAACTGGCAAGCCTTTCGCAGTTCTAGAATATTCTGGAACTTGATA
Source organism: uncultured Erysipelotrichaceae bacterium (assembly GCA_964577725.1). Lineage (GTDB taxonomy): Bacteria > Bacillota_I > Bacilli_A > RFN20 > CAG-449 > CAG-449. The sequence continues at coordinate 1,521 of CAZOAE010000142.1, forward strand.
TCCCCTTAAACGATATACTTTTCCTAAATTAGAGAAGAATAATAAATCAGTATGTGTATGTGCATATACAATAGAAGAAACAACATCTTCTTTATTCATTTTTGTTCCTGTTACACCAACTCCACCACGATGTTGAACTTTAAATGTGTCTGGACTTAATCTTTTAATATAACCACTTTCTGTTAATGATATAACAATATCTTGTTGTGGAATTAAATCTTCATCATCAATATCCGCGGCAACATTAGAAATTTCTGTTCTTCTATCATCATTATATTTTTCTTTAATTTCAAGAAGTTCATCTATAACTTTGTTTAATACGTGTTCATGAGAAGATAAGATATATTCATAATTAGAAATTTCTTCTTTTAATCTTTGAATATTAGCAATAATTGTATCTTTTTCTAATCCTACTAAACGAGCAAGACGCATATCTAAAATTGATTTTGTTTGAATCTCAGTAAATAAGAATCTTTCCATTAATCTATTTTTTGCTTCTTCTTGTGTTTTAGAAGTACGAATGATACTAACAACTTCATCAATATTATCTTGCGCTAGTAAAAGACCTTCATAAATATGCAATTGATCTTTTGCTTTCTTTAAATCAAATCTAGTTCTTCTTTCAACAACATCACATTGGAAATCTAAATAATGTTGTAAAACTTTATTAATTGGTAAAATTTTTGGTTCACCATTAACTAAACACAACATTATGACACCAAATGATGATTGTAATTGAGTGTTTTTAAACAATTGGTTAAGTATTACTTCTGGAACAACATCTTTTCTTAATTCAATAACAACTCTTATTCCTTCTTTATTTGATTCATCACGAATCGCAGTAATAC
>CAZOAE010000143.1:0-2354 GCA_964577725.1 uncultured Erysipelotrichaceae bacterium
AATAAAGAAATGCTAACCCATATTTTATTCATATTAAATTAAATGATATTTATTTTATTTTTAGACCTAAATATCAATAATTAGAATAAGGTTAGCATTTTAATTATATGTTAAATTATTTGTTTTTAGCGTAGAAACAGATTCCAATAGTGTCTGGTCCACAGTGAATTCCAATAGTTGGATTAACAACTGTATATTCAATTTTTAAATTAGAACCATATTTTTCTATTAACATTTGACCAAGTTTTTCAGCATTTTCTAAGTTATCAGTATGACCAATAATAATTCTATGATTATATTGATCAACACTTAAATCATCATAGTATTGTACTAATCTTTTTAAAGCGTTAATTTTTCCTTTTTCTTTTCCAATGTTAGTCATTGTTCCTTTATCATCCATATAAATTATTGGTTTGATACCAAATAAATTACCAAAAACTTTACTTAAATTGCTTATTCTTCCACTTTTAGAGAAGAAAGATAAATCATCAGCGAAAAAGTAAGTAGCGTAATGGGAAACATTTTCTTTTGCCCATAAGAATATTTCATCAATAGTTTTATTTTGTAAATATAGTTCACCAATTTCTTTAACAATATTTAAAGAAAGAATAGTAATTCCCTTTGTATCAAGAGTATAGATTTTTCTATCTGGATATTTTTCATTTAGTTTTTTTATTGCGTTATCCATTGAATCAAATGTAGCACTCATTTCTCTGGAAAAATGAACATATAAAATATCATTCCCTTCTTTTAAACTTGGTTCAAAATAATCTAAATACTTTTGCTCATTAATCGCGTATGTAGAAGGAAGTTGTGATTTAGGAAGTTTTCTTAATGTATCATAAAATTCTTTATAATCAAAAACTTCATAATCTTCATAAGGTTTAATTTCTTTTTGATTTAATGTATATGGCATACTAATTAATTTATAACCATATTTCTTTGCTTCTTGTAATGTTAAGTCTGTATCAGTATCAGTGAATAATTGTAACATAGTGTGACCCCCTTATATAAAATATTAATTTATTCAATAATAATTATAAAATCATATCTTTCTTGCTCTCCAAAAAGAGTATATAGTTCTAATTCTGGATATTTTTCTTTAATTAAATTTTGAGATATTTTTTGTTCTTCTTCGGTAGTATCTTTACCAAATAATAAAAGTGCAAAACATTTATTAGATAAATCAATTTTATTAATTAAATCAATAAGTGTATCAATTTTAGATTTTTGACTAGATAAAATAGTTTTATTAGTAAAACCAATGTAATTATCTTTTTCAATAACAATATTATCAACATTTGTAGAACGATTTGCCTTAGAAACTAAACCAGTAATAACATTTTGAAGTCCATCAGTTAGCATTTTTTCTATTTCTTTTGGATTGTCACAAGAAAAATCAAGCATAGATAAAGCGGAATATCCTTGACCAATAGATTTACTTTCAATAACGATAATATTGGAATCTTTATATATTTCTGCAGCTTGTTTAGCGGCAAGAATAATATTGCAATTATTTGGAAGAACAAAAATATAATCAGCATTTACTTCATCAAAAGCGTTAATAAAATCTTTTGATGATGGATTATTAGTTTGTCCACCATTGATGACATAATCGCAACCTAAATCATAAAACATATTGATTAAGCCATTACCACTTCCAACAGTAACAACTGCGTACTTTTTTCTTTCTTTTTTTACTTTAAATTCAAATTCTTTTTTTTCATTAATTGTTTCATTATGTTGTAAAGTCATATTTTCAATTTTAACTGTTAAATATTCACCAAATTTTTGACAATATTCTAAAACCTTATAAGGAGTTAAAGTGTGAACATGAATTTTAACGATAGAATCTATTTTAAATGCAACAATTGAATCACCAATTGTAGAAAGATAATCAATTAATAAATTTACATCAAAAGTTTCGATGTTTGTTTTAGAGTTTTGTAATCTTAACAAAAGTTCAGTACAATAACCAAAAATCATTTCACTATTTTCATCAAATAATGATAAATCAAGATTATTTGTTTTATTTGAATTTTGATTATCTAAAAATTTTTCTTCTCCATTTAATGCGTTATAAAAACCTTCAGTAATATATACTAAACCAGCACCACCAGAATCAACAACGCCAGCCTTTTTTAATACTGGTAAAAGTTCAGGAGTGTGTTTTAATGATTCTTTCATTTTTAATAAAAAGTCATTGAACAAAGAACAAAAATCAATTTCATCATTTATTTTACTATTAATAAATTCACTTGCTTCTCTAGCAACAGTTAATATTGTTCCTTCAACAGGATTTTTAACCGCAGAATATGCTTGTTTAACACCAACATTTAAAGCATTAATAAATT
>CAZOAE010000144.1:0-2336 GCA_964577725.1 uncultured Erysipelotrichaceae bacterium
AATTAAAGCAAAAAAAGAAGAAATTAAAAATCTTGTTAAATTATATACAACTGAAAATGATTTTATTGAAAACTATAAAATTGATGAAGAATTTAATCACTTTTTAATTAATATATCAAGAAAAATATTAAAAATTATTAATCAATATAAAAAAGAAAATAATGCTTTTGAATTTATTGATATTGCTAAATTTGCAATACAATTACTAAAAGAAAATAAAGAAATCGCATTAACTATTAAAAATTCATTAAAAACAATTATAATTGATGAATATCAAGATACATCAAAGATACAAGAAGAATTTATTTCTTATATTTCAAACAATAATGTTTATATGGTTGGAGATGTAAAACAATCTATTTATCGTTTTAGAAAAGCAACACCAGAATTATTTATTGAAAAATTTAACAATTACCAAAACCATAATGGGGGAGAATTAATTTGCTTACCAGACAACTTTCGCTCTAGGAAAGAAATGCTTACTGATATTAATAAACTATTTTCAGTCATTATGAGTCAAGATATGGGTGGAGCAAATTACAAAAAAGATCATATGATTATAAGTGGAAATAAATCATATGAACAAGCAAGAAATAGTCAAGAATATAGAACTGAAATAATAAATTATGATAAAGAACTTTTTAAAGAAAACGAATATGAATTAGAAGCAAGAATAATCGCAGAAGATATTATCAATAAAATTAATAATGATTATATGGTTTGGGACGATTCATTTACTAATCCAAAACTAAGAAAAGCAACATTAAAAGATTTTTGTATTTTATGTCCAGATGGAGTTAATTTTTTTAGAATCAAAAAAATATTTAAAGAATATAAAATACCTTTATTTGTCCAAAACAATATTGATATTGCCGATTCTCAAGTGGTATTTGCAACATCAAGTTTATTAAATTTTATTAATCAAATAAAACTAAACGATTTAACATCAAATACTACCAAAAAAGCATTTATTTCAATTTTAAGAAGTTATGTTTTTAAATTAGATGATGAAGAAATATATAAAATACTTCAAAATGGTATTAACACTTCACCTTTATATCATAAAATTATTACTTTTATTAAAAATAATGAAAATAGTTTACCCCATGAACTTATTTATAATTTAATATTTGAATTTGAAATGTATGAAAAATTACCATTAATCGGGGATATTTCTATTAATGAAAAGAATATAGATAATTTTTTAAACATTATTGATTCATTAAAAGAATTAAATTTCTCATTACAAGACTATATCGACTATTTTAATGAAATATTAGAATTAGAATTAAAAATTGATGTTTCATCTTCTTCAAGTGATGTTGATGCAGTTAGATTAATGAATATCTTTAAATCAAAAGGTCTTGAATTTCCTATCATCTATTGTATGAGTTTAAATAAAAGATTTAATAAAACTGAATACACTAAAGATTTTCTTATCTCCAATAAATATGGAATAATTTTACCTTTAAATCACGAAAAATCAATTCTGTATACTTATAATAAACATCTTGAATATAAAGAAGAATTATCAGAAAAAATACGAATATTATATGTTGCTTTAACTCGTGCTAAAGAAAAAATATTTTGTTTAAATAAGTTAACAGATACAATTTATTTTAACTTAAATAAAGCAGATAGTTTAAGTTATTATATTAATATGAATTTAGATCTTTTTATTAACTCAATTATTGAACCTGGTTCATTTAACAATATTTGTTTAGAACAAGAAAAAAGTTATATTAATCAAGAAAAATTAACATACGAAGAAATTAATATTACTCCAATTATTAAAAAAGAAAATAAACACGCGAGTAAAAATCTTTCTTTTAACTCTAATGATGAATTATTATTACTAGGTGAACACTTGCATAGTTTACTTGAATACATTGATTTTAATAATCCAGATTTATCGATAATTGTAAATCAAAAAGAAAAAGATTTAATTAATAATTTTTTAAATTCTAAATTAATTAAAGATTTAAAAAATCCAACATATTTTAAAGAATATGAATTTATTGATGATAATATACATGGTATTATCGACTGTTTAATTATTGATGAAAATAATGCTTTAATAATTGATTACAAACTAAAAAATATCAATGATGAAAATTACAAAAAACAATTAAAAGTATATTACGATTATGTTTTAAAACATTTTAAAATAATCCCTAAATGCTATTTATATTCACTTATTTTAGGAATATATGAAGAAATTAATTATTAATTAAACTTTTAAACTTGTACATTTACTATCGTAAATGTTATTCTTTTGTTAAGCATTCCGGTAATATGTCAAGAGATTAAAAAAATAAAAATCAAATGATATAACA
>CAZOAE010000145.1:0-2333 GCA_964577725.1 uncultured Erysipelotrichaceae bacterium
GTGTCTATGGACTAAACCTAATTCACCAATTCTTAATGGGAAATCACGATAAGAATGAATTTCATTTTTATAAACAAGCATTCCACCTGGACAATTCATTGGTTTTATTGCAAATTCTTTTTCATCAATTGTAGATGTATACATATTTTCTTTATAGTTGTACCAGTGTCCAGATATTTCCCATAATTCTTTATTAAGCATAATTGGTGTTTGAACAAAAAGATAATTTGCTTTTGTATGAATATTGTACCAGAAGTTTTCAAGTGTTCTTCTTAAAATCATACCATTAGGTAACCAGAATGGGAATCCAGGTCCATATTCGCTCATCATAAATAAACCTAATTCTTTACCTAATTTTCTATGATCTCTTTTTTTTCTTTCTTCTAAGTTAGTTAGATGAGTTTGTAATTCTTCTTGAGTAAAGAAGGAAGTTCCATAAATTCTAGTTAACATTTTGTTATTAACATCTCCACGCCAGTAAGCACCAGCGACAGATAATAGTTTAAAATGTTGAATTTGAGATACTTTTTCTAAATGTGGACCAGCACATAAGTCAATAAATTTACCTTGACTATAAATTGTTATTTGTCCTTCAATTCCATCAATTAATTCTAATTTATAAGGATTGTTTTTAAATATTTCTTTTGCTTCTTCTTTTGTTATTTCTTTTCTAATAAAACGATTTCCAGAACTTGCTAATTTTTTCATTTCTTTTTCAATAGCGGGGAAATCAACTTCTGTTACTTTTTCATCTTGAAAATCAATATCATAGTAAAATCCTTCTTCAATTGCAGGGCCAAAACCGAATTTTGCATTTGGATATAAGTTTGATATTGCTTCTGCGAGTAAATGTGATGTTGAGTGATTTAAAATATCATATGCTTCTTTATCTTGTTTAGTGATTAAACTAAATGTTCCTTCAAATGGTATTTCTTGGTTTAAATCATATATTTTATCGTTTAGTTTATAAGCGATAGATGTTTTTGCTAAACTTAATGAAATTGATTGAGCAACTTCAAGACCAGTTTTTCCTTTTTCAATTTCTAATTCTTTTCCATCAATAAGTATAAGTTTCATTTTTTTCTCCTTTTTTAATAAAAAAACCTTACTTTAAACAAGTAAGGACGATTAGTAAGTAAACGCGGTACCACCTTAATTCATTTGATAAACAAATGCACTTAATTAAATTACTTTAACGCTTGTAAACGCCTTATTACTAAGGTAGCTCCGTAGTGGTATTTGAAGTTTTGTATATTTCTTTCACCAAATGAAATATTCTCTAATAGTTTTCTTCAAACGTGTCTATTTCATAGCCAAATATATTATTAAATAATAATTTTAATAATTCAACAATTTTTATAAAGTTAATGCAACTGTTGCTCCACCAATTAAACCAGCATCTTGATCAAAATATGCAGAAACAAATTTTATTTCTTTTAATGGATAACCTTCGATTAAATCATTACATTTTTTTAATAAATCATTATAGAATAAATCTTGTGATTTCATTACTCCACCAGATAAAACATAGATATCAGTATTAAAATTAAAATGATTTGATACAATTAATTGAGCAAGAAGATTTTGCCAAATATCGAAAATTTTTAATGCTTTTTCATTTTTTTCTTTGACCATATTAAAGAAAATTTCAGCATTATCAATAATTAAATCATTTTCTTTACATAAATTAACAATTCCAGTTCCAGATAGTAATTTTTCTGTATGATGAACTTTATCCTTATAATTTATTAACATATTTCCAGTTTCAAAAGGTAAGTCAATTAGTTCTTTATTATAAACTAATCCCCCACCTATACCAGTTGAAATAGTGATAAAAAATGAAGAATTATAATCTTTACTTGAACCAAACATAGATTCAGCAAGTGCAGTACAATTAGCGTCATTTTTTATTGATACAGTTAAATCTGGAAACTCATTTTCTAAAAGTTTTTTTAAATTAAAATTGTATATTCCTAAATTTGTCATTCTTGTAATAACATTGTTTTCAACAAAACCACACGCAGAAATTCCAATTTTAGTAATATTATAATCTTTATATGGTAATTTTTTGATTAAAGATATTATTTGATTTAATAGTTTTTCTTTATCATTTTTAATAGTTTTTTCACGATTTACTTCAATTATTTCGCATTTATTAGAAACGATACCACATCTAATATTTGTTCCACCTAAATCAATAGAAATTACATATGGATCCATTTTAAATATCTAACTCCCTTGGTTTAATAACTGAAATGATTTTCATAAAGTTTGTATTTGCAGCGCCTGTTGGAACACCACCAGTGATAATTACATTAGTTCCTGGTTTTAAT
>CAZOAE010000146.1:0-2330 GCA_964577725.1 uncultured Erysipelotrichaceae bacterium
TTTTATCTTTTTTAGATGATAATGCAACATCAACTAAATTAATTGTAACAACTCCTTGATTAAATCTTCCATAATATTTAGGATTACCATTTTCATCAACATATGGAGTTAAAAATGATCTACACCCCATACAAGTATAGCAATTACCATTACCATTTTTATCTATTTTCAATTGAAGCATCATCTTTTCAGAAATATAATCTGGAACCATTCTTTTTGCTGTACATTTTGCCGCAAGTTCTGTTAAATAATAATATTTTGAATCTGGATGAATATTATCTTCTTCTAAACAATAAATAAGTTTAGGGAATGCTGGAGTAATCCATACACCTTTTTCATTTTTTACTCCTTGATATCTTTGTTTTAATATTTCTTCAGTAATTAACGCTATATCATTTTTTTCTTGTTCAGAACGAGCTTCGCCTAAATACATAAATATTGTAACAAAAGGTGCTTGTCCATTTGTTGTTAATAATGTAACAATTTGATATTGAATTGTTTGAACACCTTTTTTTATTTCTTCTTTAACTCTTTTATCAATAATCTTTTGTTTTTGTTCATCAGTTAAATTAAATTCTTCAACTTCTTGATTAACTTCTTTTGTTATTTTTTGACGAGAAATTTCAACAAAAGGTGCTAAATGAGTGATAGAAATTGATTGTCCACCATATTGATTTGAAGCAACTTGAGCAATAATTTGAGTGGCAATATTACAAGCAGTAGAAAAACTTTTAGGTTTTTCAATTAATGTACCAGAAATGACAGTTCCATTTTGTAACATATCTTCTAAATTAACTAAATCACAATTGTGCATATGTTGAGCAAAATAATCAGCATCATGGAAATGAATGATACCTTCTTCGTGAGCATCAACAATATCCTTAGGAAGTAAAATTCTTTTAGTAATATCTTTACTGACTTCTCCAGCCATATAATCCCTTTGAACAGAATTAACAGTTGGATTTTTATTAGAATTTTCTTCTTGTGCATCTTGGTTAGAACATTCGATTAAAGATAAAATTTGTTGATCAGTCGTGTTTGCTTTTCTTGCTAACGCTCTACGATAACGATAAGTAATATACTTTCTTGCAACTTCAAATGCTTTTTCATTCATTAATTGATTTTCTACTAAATCTTGTACTTCTTCAACCGTTAAAATACGACCTTTATTTTCACATTCTTTTTCAACATTACAAGCACATTTTAAAATAGTTTCTTTATCTAAACGGTGTGATTCATCAACATCTCTATTAGCGCCATTAATTGCTTCAATGATTTTTTTAACATTAAATTTAACTTCTTTACCACTTCTTTTAATAATTTTCATAACTGCAACCCCCAAAAAAATTTAGCGACAAAAAAAGATAAAAAGCCTAATCTATTTTTGCTTTTATTTCCACAAAATCGTGTAATATTTCTTTTTGTGAATTAATAATAACACTACTTATTAAATAAAACAATAACAAAAATAATGAAAAAAATTTACATTTTTTTAATTTATTTTTTAGTAATTTTTTAGTATTTATAAATAATAAGAGATAATTTTTTCATAAAAAAACCTAAATCAAATTGCGATTTAGGTTAATAATTTTATTTATCTTTTTTAACAAGTAATTTTTCTTGTCCACCCATATAAGGTCTAATAACTTCTGGAATATTAACTGAGCCATCTTCATTAAGATGATTTTCAAGTAATGCGATTAACATTCTTGGTGGAGCAACAACAGTATTATTTAGTGTATGTGCAAAATAATTTCCTTTTTCGCCTTTAATTCTAATTTTTAATCTTCTTGCTTGAGCATCTCCTAAGTTAGAACAAGAACCGACTTCAAAATATTTTTGTTGTCTAGGTGACCACGCTTCAACATCTATTGATTTTACTTTTAAATCAGCAAGATCTCCAGAACAACATTCAAGAGTTCTTACTGGAATCTCCATTGATCTAAATAATTCAACAGTATATTGCCATAATTTATCAAACCATTTCATTGAATCTTCAGGTTCACAAACAACAATCATTTCTTGTTTTTCAAATTGATGGATACGATAAATACCTCTTTCTTCAATTCCATGAGCGCCTTTTTCTTTTCTAAAGCAAGGTGAATAAGATGTTAATGTATATGGTAATTTATTTTTTTCATTTATTGTATCAATAAAACGACCAATCATAGAATGTTCTGAAGTTCCAATTAAATATAAATCTTCACCTTCAATTTTATACATCATTTGTTCCATTTCAGCGAATGACATAACACCAGTAACAACACTTGATCTAATCATAAAAGGTGGAATCACATAAGTAAAACCTTTATTAATCATAAAATCTCTAG
>CAZOAE010000147.1:0-2282 GCA_964577725.1 uncultured Erysipelotrichaceae bacterium
TAATGAAGGCTTAATTTATCGTGGAGAAAAAATTATTAACTGGGATCCAGTATTAAAAACTGCTTTATCAAATATTGAAGTTATCCATAAAGATGATGAAGGTAAATTCTATTATTTTAAATATTATATAGTTGGTACTGATGATTATTTAACTGTAGCAACAACTAGACCAGAAACTATGTTTGGTGATGTTTGTGTTGTTGTTAATCCTAAAGATGATAGATATAATCATTTAGTTGGTAAAAAAGTAATAAATCCCGCAAATCACGAAGAAATAGTTATTATTGCTGATGATTATGTTGATATTGATTTTGGAACTGGGGCAATGAAATGTACACCAGCGCACGATCCTAATGACTTTATCATTGGACAAAAATATGGGTTCCCACATCCAATTTGTATTAATGATGACGCAACAATGGCTGATTGCTGTGGTAAAGAATACGCTAGATTAGATCGTTATGAATGTCGTGATTTATTAGTAAAAAATATTGAAAAAGAAGGTAATTTAATTAAAATTGAAGATATTGTTCACCAAGTTGGACACTCTGAAAGAAGTGGTGCAGTTATTGAACCAATGTTAAAAAAACAATGGTTTGTAAAAATGAAACCACTTGCTGATGCTTCTTTAAATAATCAAAAGAGTGAAAAACCAGTTGAATTTATTCCAGAAAGATTTAATAAGATATTTACTAATTGGATGGAAAATTGTGAAGATTGGTGTATTTCTCGACAATTATGGTGGGGACATAGAATACCAGCCTATTATAATAAAAATACTGGTGAATTATTAGTTAGTGAAGTTCCACCAAAAGATATTGAAAATTGGAATCAAGATGAAGATGTTTTAGATACTTGGTTTTCTTCAGCATTATGGCCTTTTTCAACATTAGGTTGGCCTGAAAATACCGATAATCTTAATAGATATTATCCAATTGATATAATGGTTACTGCTTATGATATTATTTTCTTCTGGGTATCAAGAATGATTTTTCAAGGATTACATTTTATGAAAGAAAGACCTTTTGAAAAATGTTTAATTCATGGTTTAATTAGAGATGCAAATGGTAAGAAAATGTCAAAATCTGCGGGTAATGGTATTGATCCTATTGATGTTATTAATCAATATGGTGTTGATGCGTTAAGATATTTCTTAACTACTTCAACTTCTCCTGGACTTGATACTAGATATTCTGATGAAAAAATTAAAGCAAGTTCAGCATATCTAAATAAAATATGGAATGCTTCAAGATTTATTTTGATGAATATTGAAAATGATAATATTGATGAAAATATTGATGATACAAAATTAGATTTAATTGATAAATTTATTTTATCTAAATTAAATAATTGTATTAAAAATGTTACTGATAATATGGAAAAATACGATTTTGCTAATGCATCAACTCATTTATATAATTTTGTTTATGATGATTTTACTTCTTGGTATGTTGAATTATGTAAGGTTAAATTCACATCTAATGATTCAATAACTACGAAAAAAGTTTTATTAAAAGTTTTAAAATCTATTATTTTAATGATATATCCATATACACCATTTATCGCAGAAGAAATTTATCTAAATCTTCCAAATCATTTAGAATCAATTATGTTAGATAAATATCCTACTGTTGAAGAAAAATATTTCAATTTGGAAGTTGAAGAACAAGTAATGTCTATGATTCAAATGATTAAAGATGTTCGTGGTTATAAAGTTAGTAATAATATGCAACCAAATTCAAAAGTAAGATTATACTTAAATCATAATGATAATAATTTTGATTTTGATTTAATATTACCTTATTTAAAAAGATTTGCTTTTGCAGAAGAAATTATTATTGATGATGATTCTAAAAACAATGTTTCATTATTATATAAAATTGGAAAAATGTTTATTGAAGAAAATATTTCTAAAGATGAAATGATGAAAAAAATTGATCAAAAAATTGAATTTTTAAATAATGAAATTTTTAGATGTAATAAGATGTTATCAAATCCTAACTTTATAAATAAAGCACCAAAAGAAAAAATAGACATTGAACAAAAGAAATTGAAAGATTATCAAAGTCAATTAGATGAATATCTGGAAAAGAAAAGAAATATTTAAAGAAATTGTGTGAAAATCACAATTTTTTTATTAATTATTAAAAATATTTGCAAATAAATAAGTGGAGGGTAATTTATGAAATATTATTGTTTGCAATTATTTGAAAATGATTGTGGTTTAGCGTGCATTAAATCATTACTTGCTTTTTATTACAAAGATGAAAAGTATTTAATGA
>CAZOAE010000148.1:0-2279 GCA_964577725.1 uncultured Erysipelotrichaceae bacterium
ATAATATTAATGATATAAATTTAGATTTAATATATGGTTTTAATGAACAAAGTATTGATGATTTAGAAGAAGATTTAGTTAAATTTATGAAATTAAAACCAACACATATTTCAACATATTGCTTGCAAATAGAAGAAAATACATTATTAAGGGTTAATAATTATAAAGAATTAAATCAAGATGAAGTAAGTAAACAATATAATTACATTGTTGAATTTTTAAAAAAATATGAATATAACCGTTATGAAGTATCTAATTTTTCGAAAAAAGATTTTGAATCAAAACATAATTTAATTTATTGGAATAATCAAGAATATGGTGGTGTTGGTTTATCAGCATCTAGTTATATTAATGGGATTAGAAGAACTAATACTAAAAACTTGAATTCTTATTTAAATAATAAATATGATTATTATGAAGAAATTGTTAATAAAAAAGATGAAGAATTTTATTTTATAATGTTAGGGTTAAGGAAAGTAAAAGGTATTAATTTATTAGAATATAAAAGTATTTTTAAAAAAGATTTTATGATTGAGTATAAAGAAAAAATAGATAAATTAATAAAATTAGATGATATTGAAATAATTGATAATTTTTTTAAAGTTAAAGAAGATAAGTTATTTATTTTAGATTATATTTTAAGAATATTATTGTTTTAATGAATTTTAAGAATGATGGTATTATAATGTTTTTAATCAAGTACTACTTGAATTTTTAAAGAAAGGATTTTGAATTGCGTGATTTATAACTAGAACTAGCGGTTCAAAAAGTTGGTGAAAATTAATGGAAATTATTTGTTTTCATAATCCAGAAGAAATAAATGGTTATTTAAGTAATTGGTATTTATCTACATTTACAATTGATAACATAACATTTTCTTCTATGGAACAATATATGATGTATAAAAAAGCAATTCTATTTAATGATTTTGAAATTGCTAAAAAAATTCTTAATGAAATAGATGTTTCTGTAATTAAAAAATTAGGTAGAGAAGTATCTAAATATAATGAAAATATTTGGAATGGTGTTAGACAAATTATCATATATCAAGGACTTCTTGCTAAATTTTCTCAAAATGATGAATTAAAAGAAAAACTTAAATCAACTGGTGATTCCATTTTAGCTGAATGTGCAGTTAAAGATTGTGTTTGGGGTATTGGATTATCAATGAATGATATTGATAGATTCGATATATCAAAATGGAAAGGTAAGAATTTATTAGGATACGCATTAATGTTGGTGCGTGAACAATTGTAATTAATCTACTGGTGATGGTTTTATCCAGATATAAGTTTTAATTAATTAAATATGATATAATAATGTTATAAATCTAATTTAAAGAAAGTGATAAGGAGATTAGACAATGGAACAAGATGATAGAGATTTTATTGAAAAAATGTTTGACAAAGGGGTAGATAAAGGAAAAGAAGCGTATAAGGAAGTATTTGAATTTAAAATAAAATGGTTTATAAAAATAATGATAATTATGTTTATCTGTTCTTTATTTTTAACTATTATAACAAGTTGTATTTATAGATTATAAGTAGTAATAATTAAAAAAAATTAATATTTTTAGGGTAATTGATAAAAGGTCAATTACCTTTTTAAATCTATAAATATATATTTTACTGGAAAATGTGTAAAATTATGTTCTAAAATGTCTGGAAAATGTGATATATCGAAAATTAGTTTAAATATTTTAGGATATATATGTGCATAATTAAAAAAATAAAAAAATTAGCACTAAAATGTTGCAAGTGCTAAATTGTTGTGTATAATATAATTAGCACTCAAGGAAAAATAGTGCTAAGGAGGTGTTAATTATGCTTTCAAGAACTGATTTGGTTTTAAAATATATTGTAGAATATTTTGTTAAAACAGCCACACCAGTTGGAAGTAACACTTTATTAGAAAATTTTGATTTACCATATTCATCTGCGACTATTAGAAGTGAAATGGCAAAATTAGAAAGTTTAGGTTATTTAGAAAAAACACATACATCATCTGGTAGAGTTCCTTCTAGTGAAGGTTATAAGTATTATGTAAAATATCTTCGTGATAAGAATTATAAAAATGTTGATGAACAATTAAAAAATCAATTAGCGGTTATTCTTGATCAAAGAAGTAAATCAATAGAAGATGTTATGAAAGAATCTTGTGAAATATTATCACATATGACTAATCTTGTATCGGGGGTGCTTGGACCAAGCGCTAATGAAGAACATTGAGCATCAATGCAAGGTGTTCCATTATGATCTAACAGCGCTACTTGTGGGGTT
>CAZOAE010000149.1:0-2270 GCA_964577725.1 uncultured Erysipelotrichaceae bacterium
ATATGTAAATAAATTGCATTTAAGTGCAAAAAAATATTTTTTTAAAAGTTTATGCACTAAAATGCAAAAAGTTTGATATTTTATAATTATTAATGTACAATAATATTACTAGGTGATAAATATGAAAAAAAGAGATATTTACTTAAATAAATTAATTAGTTTTAAAGATATGGATTTAATTAAAGTTGTCACTGGAATTCGTAGATGTGGAAAATCGACTTTATTAAAATTAATGGTTCAATATTTGTTAGAAAATGGAGTTGAAGAAAATCAAATAATTGAGATGAATTTTGAATCTTATGATTTTAGAAAGATGAATTGTGATGAACTTTATCAATATGTTAAAAATAGGATTATCTCGAATAAAAAAATGTATTTATTTTTTGATGAAATTCAACGCATTAATTCTTGGGAAGATGCAATAAATTCTTTTAGAGTTGATTTTGATTGTGATATTTATATTACTGGTTCAAATGCTTATTTATTATCATCAGAGTATTCTACTTATTTATCTGGAAGATGTGTTGAAATTAAAATGTTACCTTTATCTTTTAAAGAGTTTTTAGAGTTTTATGATTTTGAATTAAAAGAAGTTAAAAGTTCTTTTGATACAATAAAAAGAATTGTTTGTGATAAAAATAATGTTCAATATGATTTAAAAGAAATATTTGGAGTGTATTTAAAATTTGGGGGAATGCCATCAATTAGTGAAGTAGGATTAACACAAGATAAGGCAATGATTTTATTAGATGGAGTGTATTCAACTGTTGTTGTAAGAGATATTTTAGAAAGAGAAAAAAGAAGAAATCAAAAAAGAATAACTGATGCATTTCTTTTAAAAAAAATTGTTTTATATCTTGCTAATAATATTGGAAGTAATATATCACTTTCAAAAATAGGTAATGTATTTCTAAATGAAGGTCTGTTAAGTAATAAAAAGCCTAGCACACATACAATCCAATTATATGTAGAAGCATTATTAGAAAGTTATTTTTTCTATGAAATTAAACGATTTGACATACAAGGTAAAGATTATTTAAAAACTTTAGGTAAATATTATATTGTTGATATAGGACTTAGAAATTATTTATTAGGTTTTAGAGATAAAGATAAAGGTCATATAATTGAAAATATTGTTTATTTTGAATTATTAAGAAGGGGATATGATGTAGCGATAGGTAAGATTGATAATGCTGAAATTGATTTTATCGCAACGAATTATAAAGATAAAATATATATTCAAGTTACAGAAACAATGTTGAGTGATGAAGTAAGAAAAAGAGAACTTACACCATTAATGAAAATAAAAGATAATTATGAAAAAATTATTTTATGTTTAGATGAAATAAATAATGATTCATATGAAGGTATTAAAGTCATTAATTTAATAGATTGGCTTTTATCAAAATAAAGAGTAGGTTTTATATCTACTTTTTTAAATAATAGAATTTATTAACTAATAATTAAATTAAATAATAGAATTATTGAGATAAAAGTTGGAAAAAAGTTTTTTCATATAAAAATTAAGTAAAATGTCGAAACATAATATAAAATTATAATCGCTATGAGCAGAAAGGTATAAGGTATGTTTATGAAAAAACAAACAAAGAAACTTGAAGAAGGGAAGATAATAGAATTAGTTAATAAATATAAGCTATTGTTGTGCCATCAAATAAAAAATGGTAATAGTTTTAATCAAGAAGGTTTATTATTTGATTCTGGTTCTAAATATAATACTTTTTGGAAAATAAGTAGTGAAAAGACATTGAATGAAGAAGAAAGAGAGATAATGAGAATTAATTTTATTTTGTCTTCTTTACCAATAAAGGAAAAAGAGATTATTTGGAATGAATTTTTCTTTAATGAAGATAAATTTTGGTGGATGAGAAAATATAATAGATCAACTTATTATCGTTTAAGAGCAAAATCAATTGTTAATTTTTATCAATTAATAAAATGAATAAATTTAAGTTAATTATTTTATTGATGGTTAATCCATATTTATTAAATAATGAAAGTTATGATATAAGAATTGATATTGTTCATTCAAATGATATGTTTGTTTCTTTTAATATTTTTTCTTCTTTAAGTGATAGAAAATTAAATATTATTAATTATTCCACCGATGTAGTTGAGAAAGTATTGGTTAATAAAAATAGTCCAACAATGTATTATATTAATAATAGTGATTTTATTGATAATAAGTTAAGATTTGAAATAAATAATTATTTTAAACATTATGTTATTGATATTAATTATTGTATTAATAA
>CAZOAE010000150.1:0-2264 GCA_964577725.1 uncultured Erysipelotrichaceae bacterium
ATAGTTAAATATCCTTTAAAATATTGTAATCTAATTGTATGCAAAACATCTAAACGATACTTATCATTCAAACTAATTTCATCAATAACTTTATCTATATCATTATGATGATTAATAAATAAAATAGACTTTTCTTGCAATATACATTTACAATAATTATCTTTGTTTACATATGAATACACTAAATAACTATTTTTTCCTTTAAAGTTATATTCAATCGTTAATGTTTTTGAAGAAATAACATCATCAGTTAAAAAATCATTTTCTTGAATAAACTTTTCAAAAATAGGTCTTTCAAACATTATATTTTTTTCTTCACTTAATCCATTAACAATCATTTTACCATTTTTAGAAAATAAAAGTCTTGATATGTTTAAATACCTATTTCCATCATCTTCTCGATTATGATAAGCGATATAATAACTATCTAAATTAGGTCCTAAAAAAGTCATTGAATGTCCTAATGAATGAAAACTATCTTTTGTCGAAAGTAATAATGTATCTTGATAAGTTAGCCCATTTTCAGTTAAATTTTTACCACTAGAATAATCAACACGATACGCATTACTTAAAAAATGTGTTCCAGTATAAGTTAAATAATAATAGCCATATCTTTTTAATAAATAAGGACCTTCTGTCCAATTACCTATTGATGTGTTTTTAAAATTAAAATAATCATCAAATAAATTAAAATCACTAAAATTATCATATTCTTTAAAATGCTTAATAGTAATTCCTGATTCACTTGCTCTTAAAAAATATTTTTTTTCATCACTATCAATATAAAAACTACCATCAATTAATTCTTGAAAATTATCACTAATTCTTGTAAATGGTCCTTCGATACTACTAGAGCGATATAAATAATGCCCATTTCCACTTGGAGAAGCAACAAAATAATAATATCCATTTGAATAAATTATTTCAGGAGCAAAAGCATATTTTAATAATTCATCATCTCCAACAATACCTGTTGAATTTACTTTTTCCCATTTAATTAAATCAAATGATTTTAATAACACGATACCTTTTTCACAAGTATATGTTAAATAATAATAGCCATTTGATTTTATGATGAAAGGATCAGCCGATCCAACAAAGACTGACCCGTTAATCTTTTCATCTTTAAATATATTTTTATAAAATTCTAATTTTCTTTCCATAAAATCTATATTATTGGATTGTATCACCACAGTTAACATCAAATAATAATGTTTTATTCAAATCGAATACTAATTCAACATTTGTATGTGGTTTAACAAGTGTACCAGTTGATATTTTAGAAACTAAATCAATATCGTTCCATTGAGAATGGATTAATAATTCACTACCCATTAATTCAACGACATCAGAAACAATTTCAAATTTATTAGATTTTTCTTTTCCAGTAAATTCGTTTGCTAAATGAATATTTTCTGGGCGAATACCAATGTTAATTTCGTGTTCACCTTCTAACGCTAATTTATATTGTTCTAATAAATCAATACAAACTTGATATAAATTATTTGAGAATGTTAAGTTATTAACACGGAAACTAAGTTTTTGTTTCTTTTGTTTTTTCGCTTTTTTCTTAGTATAGAAAATATCTTCTGCTTTCTTTTCATCTTTATTAAATGCTTGAGCATTATGTAATTTACCTAAATCACTAGATGAAATATCATGAATTTGTAATAACTCAGATTTAATTTCATTCATATATTTATTAAATTCACCAGATGTTAATGGTTTTTCAGGTTTTTCACCTTCAACACTATTTTCTTCAGCGTGTATCTTAAAGATAATAGCGTTAGCAAAATTAACAATATTAGTTCCATTTTCATCAGTAATAGTTTCTGCAATAGAAATTAATTCTTTTAATTTTTCTTCAATTAATACAATATCATTTTCAAATGATAATTCTTTAATTTGATCATAAATTAATATACCATGCATTTTCTTAAAGTCATTTTCTTCAAGCATTCTTTGACAATCAGCAATTTTATTTTTATAAAATTCATCATGAATTTTCTTGAATTCTTTACTAACTTCAAATTTAAAACCATCATTCATTGTAACAACACCATTATTATATCTACCTTTAATGATATTCATCGCAGGCGCACCAATAAATGTTGCAACAAAGATATTTCTTGGTGTGTTATAAATTTCTTCTGGAGTACCAATTTGTTGTACCCAACCTTTAGACATAACAGCAATTTTTGTAGCCATTGTCATAGCTTCAGTTTGGTCATGAGTAACATAAATTGTTGTTGCGCCAATTTGTT
>CAZOAE010000151.1:0-2239 GCA_964577725.1 uncultured Erysipelotrichaceae bacterium
GAAAAGAGATAGATGAAGAAAATGGTCATATTGTTAAAAGAATAATTGATAGAATTATTAGATTTGGTTTATGGATAACTGTTATGACTAATATGCAAAAAACTAATAATGATGAAGTATTTATGATGATAACAATAGTCTATTTAATAGTGGAAGTTATCACATTTATTATTTCGTTAGTAACAGATAAAAGTATTAAAGAATTTGTAGAAGCAATTAAAGAGTTTTTTCATTAAAAGATTTATATATGAATGTTTTATTAATATATGGATAAAATATTCATATGATTAGTAGAAAAAATATAGAAAAAGAAATAGTAAAAATAAAAGATAAATTAATTGATATTAGAAGATATTTACATAAGAATCCAGAAGTTGGTTTTGAATTAGATAATACTTTTAATTTCGTTTTTGATGAGTTATTTAAAATTGGTCTTGAACCAGTAAAATGTGGTAAAACTGGTATTTATTGTGATATTGGTAAAGGAAATGAAATTATTATTCTTCGTGCGGATATGGACGGATTAAAAATTAAAGAGAATAATAATTTAAGTTTTAAAAGTAAAAATGGAAATATGCACGCTTGTGGACACGATTTACATACATCTATGTTAATAGGAAGTGCAATAATTTTAAAAAAGTTTGAAAATGAGTTAAAGTATAAAATTAGATTAGTATTTCAACCAGCGGAAGAAATACTTTTAGGTGCTAAAGATATGATAGATAATGGTGTTTTAGAAGGTAATGTGAAATATGCTTTAATGATTCATAATTTACCAAATTTAGATATAGATGTTGGTTCTTTTTATATTGTTAAAAGTGGTGTAGTTGCTCCAAGTGTATATAATTTTAAGATTGAGATTTTTGGTAAAGGTGGACATGGTGCAATGCCTGAATTATGTTATAATCCTATTAATGTTTCTTTATATCTAATTAAAGCAATAGAAGATATTTTTTTAAAAGAAATTTCTTTTAGTGAAAAAGGGATTATTTCTTTTTGTGAAATTGAAAGTGGTAATTCTTTTAATGTTATTCCTAATAAATGTGTAATAAAGGGTTCTTATAGATTATTTAATGATAATAGTTTTATTGAAAAAAGAATTAAAGAAGTATGTAATAATATTGCAAAAGCGTTTAAGTGTAAAGTAAATATTGATATTAATAATATATGTCCAAGTTTAGTAATTAATAATGATTTATATTTAAAAACTAAAAGTGTATTTGAAAAGGAATTTAAGGATAATTTAATTGGAGATGATTCTTTTTTTAATGGTAATGGATCGGAAGATTTTGCTTATTTTTCTAAAAAAATTCCTTCTATAATGATTAATGTAGTTTCTGGTAATAAAAATAAAGGTTATAAATATAATTTACATAATGAAAAAGTTATTTTTGATGAAAGTTGTATTTTTATTGGTACTTTAATTTATTCGTATTTTGCTTTAAATATTTAATATTTTATAAATAGTGATAAAATATTGTCGCTAGGAGTTTAGTTTATGTATAAATTTGATGTTGAAATTGCAGTTAATAAATGTGTGGAATGGATTAGAGATTTTTTTGAAAAAAATAGTAATAATAGTAATGCTGTTGTTGGTATTTCTGGTGGTAAAGATTCTTCAATTGTCGCTTCTTTATGTGTTAAGGCACTTGGTAAAGAGAGAGTTATTGGGGTTTTAATGCCTAATGGAAATCAAAGTGATATTAGTGATGCTTATGGAATCTGTGAATTTTTAGGTATAAAACATTATGAAATTAATATTAAAGATTGTTTTGATTCAGCATTAAGTAGTATTAAAGAAGTTACTGAATTAACTAATCAAGCAATTATTAATCTTGCTCCAAGAATAAGAATGTCAATTTTATATGCGGTATCTCAATGTCATAATGGTAGAGTTGCTAATACTTGTAATTTGTCGGAAGATTATGTTGGTTATTCAACTAGATATGGTGATTCAGTTGGGGATTTTGCTCCTATTTGTAATTTTACAGTAACAGAATTAAAACAAATTGGTAAATATTTAGGTTTACCTAAGATTTATTATGATAAAGCACCAGCAGATGGATTAACTGGTAAAACTGATGAAATGATTTTAGGTTTTACTTATGAAGAATTAGATAAATATATTAAATTAGGAATTGAACCTAATTTAGATGTTAAAAATAGAATTGATTATTTACATAAGATTAATAAATTTAAGTTAGAAGTTAAAACATTATCTTATGAAGAATTAGATGAA
>CAZOAE010000152.1:0-2219 GCA_964577725.1 uncultured Erysipelotrichaceae bacterium
AAAAACCACTTCCAAATTCATTTGTAAGTTTTTCAGATAATGCATCAATTATTTGCTTCCCATAACTAGCTTTAGTACTATTATTTGATAATTCATAAGTAATTTTTCCAACGTACCAATAAACTTCTGTCATAGTTGTATCAATATGTTTTAACATTTTTCCACGAGCAATTATTATTTTTTCTTTAATATCTTTATAAATATTTTCCATATCTATTAATTCATTATTTGTACCTTTTATCTCATTTGCCATTTATTTATCATCTCCTTTGTCTAATATATTAATTTTCCATAAGTCGTTATTACCCCTACTTTATTTAAAATTTTATCATTTTTTATCTATAAAATGTAAAAATAATGCTGATTAAAATCCGTTATTTATAAGCCTTTTTAAGAAGCTCTCCATAAATCAAATTATCCCCATTGATATCGTTTTTTCGCACACTTTGATTTTCAGCTATATTTTTCATTAGAATCTCTCCTCTTAAAGTTTTTAAACTTATACAATTATATCACAAAAAAGATAGATTTTATAAATCAATCTTAACTGTAACGCCTTCTACTTCATTATTAAATTTTTTCCATTTATTCTTTTCAACTATTTTAAAACCTACAGATTCAAATACTTTTAAAGTATTATTCCTATCAATTTCAAAAGTATCATATAAAGATTTAACTCCATCTTTCTTTGCGTTTTCACACAAAAGTTTTAATGACTCTTTAGCATATCCCTTTCCTCTATACTTATGTTCAATTAATAATCCACAATCATATCTATCATCATTTTTATTATAATGATAATTGCAATATCCAATATAATCATTTAAATCAACATCTAATATATACGCAAAAAATCCATTTTCGTTCTTTCTTTTATTAAAAGTATCTTCCCATTTACTTTCTGGAAAGTCTATACATCCTGTATCATAATGATATCCATAATAAGAAACATCATATCCTGCATTATAACTCATGGTTTCAGGATCACTTTGTAATTTTTCTTCATACCAATAATCTTCTATTTTAGGTATGTATAGTTTTATATTTTTCATTTAACATCACCTTCATTTTCTCCTTCTTCAAATCGAACTTAAATCCCTTTATAATGAGTTTGTCTTTCAAAAATTAAAAATTCAACACTACTACTTCTAATCATTAAATCTTTTGACATTTTTATTATCTTTCTTTATTTATCAATAGTTTAAATCTATTTCTTTTCTTATCTTACCATCATTTAATTTTGTATTGCCTATTTTTTGAATAGAAACAACGCTTCTTATAGTATCTATTGTTAAAACATAAAAATTATCATCACCATTTGATAATGGTTTTATATCATCATTTTGTCTTTCAAATGATTTAGTAGTTGCTGATGGAACTGTAATTGTTAATTGATTATGATAAGCTTTCGGATTTGTAATCAATGATAAATGCAAATGTCCAGTTAAAATACATATCAATTTACCATTATTTCTTTTAGAAAAATCATATTTAATTCTAGGATTTTTTAAATATTTTTTATATTCATCTTTGACACTATACTCTTTTTCTATCTTTAAACTATATTGAAATGCATTTATAATATCTCCAATTGGATTACCTAAAATACTAAGTTGTAAATAGCCATACCCATCACTTAAATCGTCTTTTAAATTTGTTTTAGTAACATCTGAACAAAAACTACACCTTCTATAAGTTGGAGCTAAAGATGGAATTTGATGCATTAAAATAATAATTTGATAATCATCTGGTGTATTATCTAAAGTAGAAGCAAACCATTTTAATTGTTCGCTAGAAATATATCTTCGATGTTCAAAGCCAATTGTTTTATCACAATTTCTTGTTCCTTCATATTCAAAAACACTTATAATTCTTATTTTAAAATCATCTAAATCTTTATAATAATAACAACTTTTATTATTAAAATTTTTTTCATCTAAATATTTATTTTCTAACATTGGATAAATATATGTATTAAAAAGTTGGAAAGAATCAATACTTCTATAATTATCAATTCCAACATCATGATTTCCAATAGTATAATAAATTGGTTTAGAAATTTGTAAGGATTTTTTCCAAAAATAATTTGTATCTTCATCACAATATGTAGATACACTATCTCCTAAACATATACCAATATCGATATCATTTTTTTCTACATATTCTAAATATCTATCCAAAGCATCAATATCTTCATGTATATCTGATATTAAACCAAT
>CAZOAE010000153.1:0-2215 GCA_964577725.1 uncultured Erysipelotrichaceae bacterium
ATTCACGATATAAAATATTTTGTAAATCCATATTTAATGTTAAAACTAAATTCATTCCATCACTAGGGGCAATAATTTCTTTTTTTGTTGATGAAAAAATACCACCTTTTGCATCTAATAAATAATTTAAATATCCTTTTTTACCAGTTAGATATTTATCATAATAACTTTCTAAACCCGCTAGACCTTGATTATCACTACCTACGAATCCTAATAAAGATGAAATTGATTCTTTATATGGATAAGTTCTTTTAGTATCATCAACTAAATAAATACCTTCTAATTTTTCATTATTAATTTTCTTTATTATTTCTTTATCAATGTGTCTACCATATTTAGAAAAATTAACTATTGAAGTTTTTTTATTTATTAAATCAAAAAAATAAGATTCTTCAACATTAAAAATACTACTTAAAATTTGAGATGTTTTTTCTTTATCTTTAATTTGATTAGGTATTGCGTACATTGAAATAGTTGATTCATTATATGTTAAACTATCACCATTACAATCGTATATAATCCCCCTTTTTGCCATTAAAGGAAACGATCTTTCGTGTTCATCATCAGCAAGTGAAGATAAATTATTATGGAGAAATAAACAAGAATAACCAAGTTTTATTCCAATTGATGAAAGTAAAATAACAGTAACAATAGAGAGTATTTTGGCTCTTTTTAAAGAAATATTATTAATCATATATTAATAAATATGACTAAATAAATATCTTAATGACTACCAATAAATTTTTATTATCAAAATATTATATTTACTTTGGAAAAAGTCAATTATTTATATTTTTCCAAAATAATTATAAATACGATTTAATAATTCATTTAGTAAACCATTTAATACCTATCTCTTATTTCGACATAATTTATTTTAAAAATTAAATATAATATATTATGTATTTTTAACATCACTTTTAATTAATCATTGATTAAAACATGACTAAGCCCAGAAAATTTCTAATAACTTATAAAAAATATTTATTCAAAAATTTCAATTATTATATAGTGATAAACAAAAATAACCAATTATTATTCCATCAATAAAAGTAAAAAATAGTCACAATAATTTTTATCAATAAAACATTATATCCACTTTGGAAAAAGTCAATTATTTGCATTTTTCCAAATTAGAATTATGTCACTAACTTGACTCAAAAGAGTTTTTATACTACAATTACTTTGGAAAAAGTAGAAAAATCATATTTTTTCAAAATAGGGAGAATTTTATATGAAATTAATTAATCGTGATTTATATCTTAATCAACTTATCAATAGAAAAGAAAATGGATTAATCAAAATTATAACTGGAATTAGAAGATGTGGTAAAAGTTATCTTCTTTTTAAGATTTTCTATAATTATCTTCTTGAATGTGGTGTAAATGAAAAAAATATTATAACCCTTGCGTTAGATGATGATTTAAATCGTAAATATCGCAATCCCAATAATCTATCTAAGTATCTTCATTCAAAAATAACAAATAAAAATGAAATGTTTTATATTCTATTAGATGAAGTACAATTTGCAATATCAAATAAAGAACTTAAAAATAATGAGCCTTTAAGAATATACGGAATACTAAATGGATTACTTCGCTTAGATAATGTTGATATTTATATTACTGGTTCAAATTCAAAATTTTTATCTTCCGATATTATGACCGAATTTAGGGGGCGTGGAGATGAAGTTCGAGTATATCCACTTTCATTTTCCGAGTTTTATTCATCAAATTTATGGAATGATAAATATAAGGCTTGGAATGAATATAGCACCTATGGTGGATTACCAATGATATTAACGAAAAAAACTGAAGCCGAAAAAACAAACTATTTAAAAGATTTGTTAACTAAAACATATCTCAATGATGTTATTGAAAGAAATAACCTTAAAGGTAATATTGTAATAGACACCTTATTTGATATTCTTGCATCTTCGGTTGGATCATTAACAAATCCCACAAAGTTAGCGAAAACTTTTTCTTCAAATAATATTAAAACTACTGATATAACTATCTCAAATTATATTAACTTTTTAATAGATGCTTTTATGATTAACAAAGCACAAAGATATGATATTAAAGGAAAAAAATATATAAATTCACCATTCAAATTTTATTTTACTGATATTGGTATTCGTAATTGTCGATTGAATTACAGGCAACAAGAAAAAACACATATTATGGAAAATATTATCTATAATGAATTATTAATT
>CAZOAE010000154.1:0-2210 GCA_964577725.1 uncultured Erysipelotrichaceae bacterium
GAGCGTATGGATTAATTGTAGAAGATTATAATAAAGTTTATTCTTTATATGAAAACTATGATTCTAATTCTTTATCAAGAACAATATTTAATGTTGCTCATAGGGGATTAGCAACGAATGGTGGTTATAATGAAAATTCTATCTATGCGATTAATGATGCGATTAAAAGTGGGGCAACTCATATTGAAATAGATGTTCATTTAACTAAAGATAATAAACTTGCTGTTATGCATGATAATGATATTGTTAGAACAAGTAATGGAACTGGATATATTACTGATAAAACATTAAGTGAATTACAACAATATGAGTTAGATTTATGTGAGCCTAAAGAAAAAATTCCTTCATTAGAAGATGTTGGAAATGTTATTAAGGATAAAAATATTACTTTGGTATTAGAAATTAAGGCTGATGGTGGAAATACTAATGCTTTAGTTGAAGAAGTTAGAAAAGAAATTATTGATTTTGGAATAATTGATCAAACTGTTATTATTTCTTTTGATTGGAATATTTTAAAAACAGTTAAAGAAAAAATACCAGAAGTACCTACTGCTTCTTTAAATGAATTGACTTTAAGTGTTAATGATTTATATTTACTAAATGAATATAATGCTGGAGTTGATAGTATTTATTGGTTACAAACACTTCAAGGTATTCCCGCAAAACAAAATATGACCTTTTTAAGAGATAGGGGTTATATTGGTTGGTATTGGACATATACAGATGGGTCTATGGCTTATAGCGAAGGAATGAAGCTAGGAATAGTTGGTATAACAAATAATAATGCTGGTTACTTTAGTGATAAAATTAAATATATAACTGGTAGAGAATTTACTTTAAAAGATGGAGAAAATATTGAAGAAGTTAAATTCAAGATTAACTTAATTAAGTATGATGGTAGTTCAGAATTAATATTTGGTAATTTATTTGATTATAAAGATTGTGGTGATTATTATTTAGTAATATGTTCATTTAAAACATCTTATTTGACTAATACAACAAATACTTTATATACTCAAGCGTTTAAAGTGTATAAATATGTTAATAATGAAACACCAAATGAAGGAGAAGATAATCCAAAAGAAGATATGCCTAATGAAGGAGAAGGTAATACTCCAAATGAAGGGGAAAATACCCCTAATGAAAATACACCAAATGAAAACAATACTAATAATGAATCTAATGGTACAACTGTTGTATTAGTTTCATCAATAGTTATTAATATTATTCAAGTTGGTGTTATTGTTTGGTTAGTTGTTACTAGAAAGAAAAAGATAGTTTAATTATTATCTTTATTAAGATTTTGATATTCACTAACAGTCATATGAAAATGCTTTTTAAACCACATATAAAAATACTCTAGTGAAGAAAAACCTAAATTATCAGATATAATAGATGTTTTAATGTTATTTTGTAAAGCATTTTGAACATAAAGCATTCTACTTTTATCTAAATCATCTAATGGTGAAACATTAAATATTTTCTTATAAGTAGCGCAGAAATAAGATTGAGTATATCCAGAATCTTTTGCAAATTTTTTAATAGATGTTTTTTCGGGATTTTGATATATATTTAATCTTATTTGTTCAAATGTATCTTCTAAACTTCTATTGTTAATTTGTTTTTGTGATTGGTAACGGTTATGAATGTTTTTAGAAATACTTAATAAGAGTTCAAGCATTTTAATTGACATTTCAATATCTTTATAAAAAACTTTATTTTGATTAAATTCTTTCATTGAAGCAATTTGAGTGGAAATAGATTTTGCTATTGTAGTTGTAAATGGTTGATTAAGTGGAATCATTAATTCATCAAAAATTTCAGTGTTATCACATTTGAATTCAATCCAATCGTGTAGTAACCAATCGCCTTTTGATTTATAAAATTCAGCAAAATTAGGTTCGTATATAATGATACTTCCAGGACATAAAGTAATACATTTGTTATTTAATATTACTTCTGCTTCTGATAAGAAGTGAATGAAAACGAATCTAGAATGACCAGTTAAGCGTGACACAAAGAAGTCTTTTTCTTCTCTTACTTTACTTCCAAGAAATTTTACATCAATATCCATATTTTTACTCCTTCAAATACTTAAATAATTTATTGTATATATTATTATAGTGAAATAAATTATATATTTTCTAAAAATATTATATATTTAAAAATGCCGATAAATCAAGAGAAAATTGTTAAAGTAAGCGTTTTCA
>CAZOAE010000155.1:0-2202 GCA_964577725.1 uncultured Erysipelotrichaceae bacterium
ATTTCCTTTTAAAATAACATTATTTCCAAATACAGATTTTTCATCAATATTTATTGTATTATAATTATCATATTGTATTCGATAATCTATTAATTTAATAACGGTAATAACTCTTTTTATAACACTATTAACAATATTAATATCTTTATAACAAACATAAACTCTAACTTTATCTTCTGTTCCCGAAATTCTAACATTAATACGAATATCTTTTTCATATAAAGTTAAATATTCATTTATTATTTTCTTTAATAAAACATTATTTATAGATTCATTATTATTTAATTTAAAACTAACCATTTTACT
Organism: uncultured Erysipelotrichaceae bacterium; assembly: GCA_964577725.1. Classification (GTDB taxonomy): domain Bacteria; phylum Bacillota_I; class Bacilli_A; order RFN20; family CAG-449; genus CAG-449. The sequence goes on from CAZOAE010000155.1 coordinate 307, forward strand.
AGGATAAATTTTTAATCCTTCTAATAATGTTTCAATTTTATATTCATTTAATAAATTAATAATAGTTACAGCATTAACTAATCCATCTCCAGAACATAATTTATCATATTGAATAATATGCCCAGAACTTTCTCCCCCTAAAAATAAATGTTTCTTTTTTAATTGAACTAAAATATTATAATCTCCAGTAGGAACTAACTTAACTTTTTTATTTAGTTTTTTCAAACTATTAATTAACCCTATATTAGCATTTTCGCATAAAACGATTGTTTTCTTTTTAGTAAACTTAGACAAAACATATATTAAACTATCGCCATCTAATATTTCATCTTTATATACCATAATTACTCTATCAGCATCACCATCAAAACTAAATCCATATTCTATACCATTTTTTTGCATTTCTTGCATTAAATTATTAACATTACAAGCACCACATTTATCATTAATGTTTTTTCCATTAGGGGTATTATTAATAATGATATTTTTTTTATTAATTGGTAAAACTATTTTATCTATGTAAGAAGACAAAGAGCCATTTGAAGCATCAAACATTATTTTATGTTTTGAATTTTTACATTGAGAAAGAACAAATAATAAATACTCATTAATCAAAGCACTATCAACTTCTATATCTTTACTTTTTTCTTCTAAATATGTAATCTCATCAATTCTTTTTGATAGTAATAATTGATATTTTTTTGAAATTTTAAAACCATTTTTAAATATTTTTATTCCATTATATTCATAAGGATTATGTGATGCAGTAATCATAATTCCTAAACATTTATATTTAGATGATAAAAAGGCAATACAAGGAGTAGAACAAACACCAACATAATGAACCTTATTTTTTAATTGTCCAACAATAATTTTTAAAATATCAACACTTGAAAATCTAGTATCAATTCCAATAATTATCTTATTATATTTTAAATCATTTAAAGCAAAACCAATTTTATGTATTAACGTTTTTACTTCTTCATTATATATAAAACGAATTCCATCTGTTCCAAAATAGTTTTTCATTATATATAATTTATATTCTTTAATAATAAAAAAAATACCAACCACAATAGTTGATATTTTTCTAATTAATTCTAATTATTTTTTTAATTATTTTTCTTACTAGTTAATGAAATAATCAAAGTAATTAATGTAGGAACAACAAATAATGAAGCACCAACACATATAGCAACAGTTAAATTTGCTTTTTCAATACAGTCATAAGTAATTCCAGCGATAATTAAAGATAACGCTATAACAACTAATGAAATACCAGCATTTTGATTCTTTTTTGAAATAATAGGTGCAACATATAACAACAAAATACCAATTACATAACTTACTAAATAAATCAAAGGTAAAGAAACTGTCATATTAATTGCATATCCTTCAACAACAAGAATTGCGCTAAACCAAGTAAATCCAATAGAAAGAATAGTACAAATCGCAGTAATAAAAAGTAAAACTTTACTTAATGTAGAAGGTTTTGCTTCATTTAAAACACATTCACGAGTTGTAACAATAATTGATAACGCTAGAACTGGTAAAGCAAAAATAAATGAAGTAAATGTATCTTTAAGACTAGTTACAACTAAACTTAAATCAAATAATGGATACTTATTACCGACAATAGCCAAAAATATATAGGCTGCGATAATTGATACTACATTAGCAATTAAATAATAAATAGATTTTTTCATAAATAACTCCTTTTGCTTGTTAATTTATTTTTAACTAATTAATTTTGCAAATACTATATTGATATTACTTGAAAACGAAAAAAATTACAATAATCTTTTAAAAGATTATATTAAATCATTTTTTAAAAAATAAATAATTTATAAAAATACCATTGTAAGGGTGGTATTTGTTAGTTTATAATTTAAATGA
>CAZOAE010000156.1:0-2177 GCA_964577725.1 uncultured Erysipelotrichaceae bacterium
TTTCATTTTATCTTTCACTACCATTTTTTTATCTTTTGTATTTTCACAAAATGTATACATTGATAAACCCAATTATATAGAAATTAAAGATAATGAAGAAAATACGATTGATTCTTTTATTAGTAATTATAAAGGAAATTATGCTAATCTTGAAAATATATCTAATGAATTCATTTTAACATTAATAAATACTGAAGATAAAAATTTTTATAAACATAATGGTTTTGACTACAAAAGAATTTTTAAAAGTCTTTTCGATAACTTAATGTCTTCTTCTTTATCTCAAGGTGCTTCAACAATCACTCAACAATTAGCAAAAAATCTTTATTTAACAAATGAAAAAACTTGGAGTAGAAAAATAAAAGAAGCATTTTTATCAATAAAAATTGAAAAAAAATATACTAAAAACCAAATACTTGAGTTTTATATTAATAATGTTTATTTTGCTCATAATTTATATGGTATATATTCTGCTTCTCATTATTATTTTCATAAAGATCCAATTGAACTTAATTTTCAAGAATCTTGTTTACTTGTAGGAGTTATTAATGCCCCTAATGTATATTCCCCATTTATTGATATAGAAGCAAGTGAAACAAAACAAAAAAATATCGCTTATAACTTATTTTTAAATGATATAATTACCGCTGAAGAATATTTCAATATTATATCAACCAAACCAATACTATATGGTTATTTTGAAGATAATAATTATAATAATTATTACTATTATCAAGGAATAATGAAGGAATTAAAAAATGAAAATTTATATGATGAAAATAATACTGAGCAAGGATTAATTATTGATTCATATTTAGATAATGATATTCAAAATATCATTGAAAAAAACGCAAAAATCAATTTAAATAATGAAGAATTAGCAATTATTGTGATGAAACCATATTCTAATCAAGTTCTCGCTTTACTAGGGGGTAAAAATTATTTAAAAAGTCAATTTAATCGTGCATTAGAAAGTAAAAGACAAATTGGTTCTACGATTAAACCATTTATATATTATTTAGGTTTGTGTTCTGGATTATCGCCTTTATCTAAGTTTAAATCACAACCAACAACTTTTCATTTTGAAGATGGTTCAACATATTCACCAAAAAATTCCAATAACATATATGCTTATAGAGATATTACTATGATTGAAGCATTAGCAATGTCTGATAATATTTACGCTGTTAAAACATCACTAGTAGTCGGCACTGATTCTATTAAATCTTTATTAAACAAAATGAACGCAGATATTGAAAATCAAACATTAGCAATATCACTAGGTGGAATTGAATTAACACCATTACAATTAATTAGTTTTTATAACACATTAGCAAGTGAAGGAACTTATTATCAACCTTCTTTTATAAATAAAGTTTCCACTTCAAATGGTTTAACTTTATATGAAAACAATCAAAAAGGTAGTTCAATATTGAAATATGAAGAATGTTTAATGATTAATCATATGTTAAAATCTCCTTTTGATAGTTCTTTAATTACTTATTCAACTCCAACAATGAACGCTTATAAAACAGTAAACACTTTTGCGTGTAAAACTGGAACAACTACTTCATCATCTTGGACAATAGGTTTTAATAAAGAATATACTTTACTTGTGTATGTGGGTAGTGATGATAATACATCTTTAAGTGATTATTCTTTAAGCAAGAAAATTTGGCAAAATATCGCTAATGAATTAACAATAAATAAAAAAGATGAGTTTTATGATTACCCATCTAATTTAACAAAATTCAAATTTCATAATTCTCTATATTCAACATATTCCTTTGAATATATTAAAAGAAAAGATTAATTATTTTTCAATTAAAACAATCGCAGTTGCTTCAAGAGCTTCTTCTTGACCTATTTCTCCACATTTTTCATTTGTTTGGGCTTTAATAGAAATAGAAGATATATCAATTTGTAAAGCATAAGCAATATTTTCTTTCATTTTTAAAATATAATTTCCTAATTTAGGTTTTTCACAAATAACATTACAATCGATATTTACAATATGATATCCTTCTAATTTTACCATTTCATAACATTCTTTTAAAATATTAATTGAATTCATATTTAAGTATTTATCATCATTATCAGGAAAAAAAGTTCCTAAATCTCCCTTAGCAATACTACCAAGTAATGCTTCACTTAAAGCGTGCAACAAAACATCACCA
>CAZOAE010000157.1:0-2177 GCA_964577725.1 uncultured Erysipelotrichaceae bacterium
ATTCATTCGATCTTTAAGATAAAATTGTTGTTTTTTACATCTATCACATTTTATATTTTTATTATGGAAAATTGTTCCAATAGGACAAGATTTACTAATCATCATATCATTTCTTCCATAAATAATTAATCCAATATTAGGATAAACATTATGTCGAGAATAATAATCATCAATTATCATTAATATTGATTGATAATCTAGTTCACTAGATAAAATACACTCTTTAAATCCAAAACTATAAAAAGCATCTAATGAATATGAATTAGCAATATTACAATAACAAGATGCAATTAAATTTTCGCCTTTAACAAAATTATGAACCATTTTATCATTACTACTAAGAAAATTAATTCTTTCAGTTAAATTATTATTTTTTATAAAAAATGAATCTATTTTATTTTCTTTACATAATAAATCTTGATAATCATAATAATTAATTGCTTTTAAAGAAATATAATTAATAGTTTTACATTTAACAGTACATTCATATTTATTAATAATAATTTCTTTTTTTAAACTAATTAATTTTAAGTATTCATTAATTACTTCATTTTTTAATTTATTAATACTTGAAATAGGAATAAAAATGTCTTCATTACCTTTGAAATCAATTTTCTTTAATAGTAAAGGATAATTACCTAATTTAGAAAATTGTTCAATAATTCTTTCTTTACTTGTTCCATTATTTATTGATTCTTTAACTATTTCTCCATTTTTTTTAATTCTTCCATTACCAGTAATTATTTCAAAAGATAAAGGTTTATTTTTAAAAGCAATTATTCTTCCACTTATTTCATATTTAACATTTTTATTACTTTCTAATTCAGCGTTTTTTAATAATTTATAAGATGATGTTCTTATAATTTCAACACCAACTTTAACTTTAAAATCAATGTTCTTTATTTCAATAATTTGTCCTTTTGTTGCTTCATCAACTGATTTATTATTAACAAACATTTTTTGAATTTGAAATCCAATTTGATTATCATCATTAAATCTAATTCCATCTAATCTATGAATATCTTTTGATAACAAAATAAAAACTGATTTAAAAGTAATCTTTGCTACTTTTCCTATTACTTCTCCTTGATGTGATGAACTTTTTTGATTTAATAAATTAAAAGGACTTTCATTAAAAATATAGCCTTTAGTAAATTCACGAGAAAAAATACTCTTTAAATTATTTTCATCTTCTTCTAATTTATTTTTATAGTTATTTAAGGCGTTTCGATATGCTTTTGTCACTAAATATACATATCCATTTTGTTTAAGTCTACCTTCAATTTTTAATGAATCAATATCATATTTATAATATTCACTGACTTTAGAAAGAGTATTTAAATCTTTAGTTGATAATGAATAATTTGTTGTAATCTCATTATTATCAGTACATAGAGTATATTTCATTCGGCAAGGTTGAGCGCATCTACCACGATTTCCACTTCTTGAACCGATAAATGATGACATTAAACAATTACCTGAATATGATACACATAACGCTCCATGAACAAAAACTTCTACTTCTAATCCTATATTCTTTACTTCTTTTGCAAATTCTAATGGTGTTTCTCGTGCTAAAACAACTCTTGTGAATCCAACTTCTTTTAATGCTTTTGCTTGTTCAATACTATGACAATTAATTTGAGTAGAAGCGTGTAAAATTAAATTAGGATAAACTTTATGTAAATAAAAAGCAAATCCAATATCTTGAATAATTAAAGCATCAACATTATTTTTATGTAAAAATTCAGCATATTTTACCGCTTCCATAAATTCATCTTGATATATTAATGTATTCATTGTTACATAAACTTTTTTATTTAAAATATGAGCGTAGTTAATTATTTCAATAATTTCTTCATTAGAAAAATTCTCTGCATTCATTCTTGCAGAAAACTTTTTACCACCTATATATATTGCATCAGCGCCAGCATTAAATGCTTTGATTGATGAGTTATAATTTCCTGAAGGACTTAATAATTCCATAACTTCTTCCTTAGTAATTATAATTAATAAATTATTTATTTAAAATGACATTTAATAATTTCTTTAATTTCATTTAAATTTTTACTAGACATTAATGAAAAAGTATATATTTTACTTTTTTCAAGATATTTTTTTATTTCATTTATATCACTTAGATATATAACATTATCATTTGTTATTTCTTTTAATAA
>CAZOAE010000158.1:0-2164 GCA_964577725.1 uncultured Erysipelotrichaceae bacterium
TTCGTTTAATATTGTATATTGATGATATTTTTCCAATATTAAATGCTGTTGCTACTTTACCGATTTTTCCTTTTACTAATATATAATCAATATTATTAAGAGTAAAAGAATAATAAATTTGGTCTTTATTTTCTATAACTATATATTTACCTTTTAGGTATTCGAGAAGAAATTTCATTTCTTCGTCCATAGCGATTATGATTAATTCAATATCTTTAAGCATTAAAATTCACACTTTCAATTAATTTTTCTAATTTAATTCTACTTCTTTCTTCTTCAGTAAATAAGTGAATAATAATATCTCCTAAATCAACTAAAATCCAAGAATCTTTTTCACTACCTTCTAAATGATGAACAGTATCTTGTAATTTTTCTTGAATGTTTTGTATTTCATTAGCGATAGATTTTCCATGTCTACCATTTATCATTGTTGCAATCACAATATATGAACATATAGGTGAAGTTGTTGAAACATCATAAACAACTATATTTTCACCTTTTTTTTCATCTATGGCTTTTTTTATTAAATCTAATTTCATTATTTCCATATATTAATATTCTCCTTCTTTTAAATAATATTTTAAGCAATCTAATGTGTAATCATTTTTGTAATTGATATTTTTGTTATTAAAGAATTTAATGTTATCTTTTAATACTTGAATAAAACCATTATCAATATTTTTAATACATTCACTAATTAGTTTTGTTGAATCCCACCCCCTAGTAGGATCTAATTTATCAGCGCAGTAAATGATTTTTTCTAGTTTTGACATTTCACTTCTTCCAGTTGAGTGATATTTTATTGAATTAAGAATATCATCATCTTCAATATTGAATATAATTTTAGATAATATTGTTCCAGTAAATTGATGATAAGCCCATTCGCCAATTTTATCTAATGAATCTTTAAAATATTTATTCATTAAGTTAATACTTTCTTCATATTTAAGGTTTTTACTAATATCGTGTAATAAACCAGCGATAAATGCACTACTAGGACTAACATTATTATTTAATGCCATTTGATAAGCAACATTCGCGGTTGATAACGCATGAATAAATCTTTTTTCAGTATATAAGTTTTTAATTTTTTTAGTAAAATATAATTCATTTTCAATGATGTAATCTATAACTTCTTTTGGGGTATCAATTTTTTCAAAATTTCTAATCATTGTTGAACTTATATCAAATAATTCTTTATTTAACATAATGCAATTGTATTTTTTTATGTTATCATCATTTATTTCATAATTTAAACGCTTATAGACAACGAATTGAACTAATTTTGATAATTTATCTATTGAATACCATTTATCAAGCAAATTGAGTTGATCTGAACCAATTAAATAATAATATTTATTATTTTCAAAATCGCCAATCCTTTTTACTGTATCATAAGTATAATTTACTTCATCTTCACTATTATATTCAATTAAAGAGATTTTAAATTTAGGATATTTTTGTAAAGCAATAGAAAGCATATCTAATCTTTGTTTTGGTGTTGTGGAAGGATTTTTCCAACGGGGATTTTTAGCAATTATAAAAAAACATTCATCAATATTTAATTGATTAATAACATTGTTTACTAAATTTAAATGACCATTGTGGATTGGATCAAAAGATCCCCCAAATAATAATACTTTTTTCATTTTACTTCGGTAATTTTATCTTTGGTTCTTTTAAATTTTTTCGATATAAAACGATTACGTTTCCAATTATTTGGATTATTTCAGCGTGTAAAGTATTTGATAAATCATTAGCGAATTCATTTTTTAATTCTTTAACTGATTGATTAATATTAATTTTAATTAATTCATATTTATCAAGTGCTTTTGATAGCATATCAACTAATGATTCTGTAATTTCGTTTTTTCCAATTTGATATTTATTTTCAATTGTGTTTGATAAACTTTTTAAAAATTTTATTTGTGATTTATTTAACATATTATATTTTACATTCACGAATATTTACTTCGACATTTTTAGGTGCGTATACTCGAATGTTCTCTCCTTTTCCATTTATTTTTACCCACATTAAACCGACAATAACAATATCACATTGACCAATTGGTAAAGTAATATCGTGCTCTACTAAATTAGATAATGATTTAATATTACGATCCATTAATTTGAATTGTTTATTAATAATCATATTATTAAATGT
>CAZOAE010000159.1:0-2162 GCA_964577725.1 uncultured Erysipelotrichaceae bacterium
AATTGTGGTAATCTTGTGACAAGTAAAAGTGCGCCTAAAATATGTCCAGTTTGTGATCATGAGCAATCTTATTATGAAATCCATTGCGAAAATTATTGATAATATTGTATAATTTGGCTATGAAAGGATGCATATGGGAATTGTACATTTAAATAAATCAAATTATAAAGAAGAAATTGTTGAGTATAAAGGGTTAGTATTAATTGATTTTTGGGCTCCTTGGTGTCCACCTTGTCGTATGATTGGTCCAATTATTGAAGAAATTGCTGATGAAAATGATAGCATTAAAGTTTGTAAGGTTAATGTTGATGAAGAAAATGAATTGGCTCAATTATTTCAAGTAAGTAATATTCCACTTTTAGTTATTATGAAAGATAATAATGTTATTAATAAAAGTGTTGGATATAAAGAAAAAGAAGAAATATTAGATTTATTAAAATAAAAAACTATTAAGAAATAGCGGATAACTATACCTTAATAGTTTTTTTGTTTTTAAAATATAAAGACCCTATTCACATAGGGCCTGCTAGAGGGGTATAAGAATGGTAGGTAGTATGAGTTCCTCTAGCAACACTATATTACTAAAAAAAGATAGTTTTGTAAACTAATATTTTTTTATTTTTATTTTTATTGTATTATTTAGGTAATAAGTGTTTGGAATAATTTTTATGGAAGAAAGAAAATATATTATATCACTAGATCAAGGAACAACATCTTCAAGAGCGGTTGTCTTTGATGATAAAAGTGAAATTATTGAAATTGTGCAAAAAGAATTTAAGCAAATTTATCTTAAACCAGGTTGGGTTGAACATGATCCAATGGATATTTATGCTTCTCAATATTCAGTGTTAATTGAAGTAATTGCTAAATCTGGAATAAGTGTTGATAATATAAAAGGAATTGGTATTACAAATCAAAGAGAAACGACTATTTTATGGAATAAAAGAACTGGAAAACCAATTTATAATGCGATTGTTTGGCAATGTAGAAGAACAGCGGATATTGTTGAACAAATGAAAAAAGATGGTTTAGAAGAATATATTTTAAATAATACGGGATTAGTTTTAGATGCTTATTTTTCTGCGACTAAAATTAAATGGATTTTAGATAATGTAGAAGAAGCAAAAATAGCAAAAGAAAATAATGAATTATTATTTGGAACTGTTGATACATGGCTTATTTGGAAATTAACAGAAGGTAAAGTTTTTGCGACTGATTATACAAATGCTTCAAGAACAATGTTATTTAATATTCGTAGTTTATCTTGGGATAAAAAATTATGTGATTATTTAGGAATACCACTTAGTATTTTACCAGAAGTAAAGAAATCTAGTGATGATTTTGGAACTGTTAATTTATTTGGTAGAGATATTCCTATATGTGGTGTTGCTGGTGATCAACAAGCAGCGTTATTTGGTCAAGCGTGTTTTAATGCTGGAGAATTGAAAAACACTTATGGAACTGGTTGCTTTTTATTAATGAATATTGGTAATAATTTAGTTATATCAAAAAATGGATTAATTACTTCAATTGGAGCGACATATGATGATAATGTTCAATATGTTTTGGAAGGTTCAGTTTTTGTTGGTGGTGCAGTTATTCAATGGTTAAGAGATGAATTAAAATTAATTGATGAAGCATCTGATTCGGAATATTTTGCTAAAAAGGTTAAAGATAATAATGGAGTTTATATAGTTCCAGCATTTACTGGTTTAGGCGCTCCACATTGGGATATGTACGCTAGGGGGACTATATTTGGTATAACAAGGGGAATTAATAGAAATCATATTATTCGTGCTTGTTTAGAATCAATTGCTTATCAAACTAGAGATGTTATTGAAGCGATGAAATTAGATACTAACTTAAAAATTGATGAATTAAAAGTTGATGGTGGAGCATCAAGAAATAATTTTTTAATGCAATTTCAAGCGGATATTATTTCTTCAAATGTTGTTAGAGCAAAAACAATGGAAACAACTGCTTTAGGTGTTGCATATCTTGCTGGTTTAAAAGTAGGAATTTGGAAATCTCTTGATGAAATTAAATCAATATGGAAAAAAGGAAAAGTATTTTATCAAGAAATGGAAGAAAATGAAAAAAATAAATATGTTAAAAATTGGAAAAAAGCAGTTAGTATGTCTAAAGGCTGGATAGATAAAGAT
>CAZOAE010000160.1:0-2159 GCA_964577725.1 uncultured Erysipelotrichaceae bacterium
GAAGGCTCACTTAGATGTGATGTTAATATTTCATTAAGACCATGTTGTAGTGATGTTTTTGGTACAAAAGTTGAAATTAAAATCTTAAATTCATTAGCAAATGTTCAAAGAGCAATTGATTTTGAAATAAAAAGACAATCAAATATCTTACTTAATGGTGGAATAATTGAACAAGAAACAAGAAGATTTGATGAAACTAATAAAGAAACTGTTTTAATGCGTAAAAAAACTGATTCAGTTGATTATAGATATTTTACAGAACCAAATATTACCCCGATTAAATTAAGTGATGATTTTATAAAACAAGCAATTGAATCTTGTCCAGAACTTGCATCACAAAAATTAGTTAGATATGTTGAATTAGGATTAAGTAAAGAAGAAGCAAAACAAATATTATCTTTCCAAGATTTAGTTTCATATTTTGATGAATGTTTACTTTTATCTAAATCAATAAAATTAATTTGGAATTTTATTACTGGAGATATTGCTTCATATTTAAATAAAAATAATTTAACAATTAAAGATTTAAAAGTTACGCCTAATAATTTAATTAAGTTATTATCACTAATTGAGAAAAAAGAAATTAGTATTGCTCAAGGAAGAAAAATACTTGAAGAAATGGTATTAAATAATGAAGATGCTTTACTTATCCAAGAAAGATTAGGATTAAAACAAAATTCTAATGAAGATGAATTAAAATCAATGTGTGAAGCAGTGATTAATGCAAATCCCCAATCAGTTGAAGATTATAAAAATGGTAAAGATAGAGCAATTGGATTTATTATTGGACAAGTAATGAAACAATCAAAAGGAAAAGCAAATCCCCAAATGGTTTCAAAAATTGTTATTGATATTATTAAGGAAAAATAACGATGAAAGGACTTATTTTAATCGCAGATTTTTTTGAAGATACAGAAGCAATATCAACTATTGATGTTTTAATTCGTGCGGGAGAAAATATCACTCGTGCTGCAGTGAAAGATAATTTAGAAATTATTAGTCAATGTGGTGGAAAATATATTTGTGATGTAAGATTAAAAGATATTAATTATAAAGAGTTTGACTATTTAATTATTCCTGGTGGAAAAGCATCTTTTACAATTCTAAATAATGATTTATTAGTTGAAGAAATAATTGATTATTTTGTTAAAAGTAATAAACTTGTTGCTTCTATATGTGCTGCGCCACATTTATTAGGAAGAAAAGGTTATTTTAATAAACTTGATTTCACTTGTTTTCCAGGATTTAAAAAGTATTGTATAAATGGTAATTATAAAAAAGATTTAGGAGTAGTTTGTTCTAAAAACTTTATAACTGCGAAATCTATGTATTATTCAATTGAATTTGGTTTAAAAATAATTGAATATCTTTATGGTAAAGATAAAAAGAATCTAGTAAAATTATCATTAATGGGTGAAAAATAAATTCATTAAATTTAAATGTTAGAAAGGATAATTTATTTAAGTTTTTCTTTCTAATTAAGTGTCGGATTAGCTCAGCTGGATATGAGCGTGCGCCTCCTAAGCGCAAGGTCCTCGGTTCGAACCCGAGATCTGACGCCATTTGTTAATTAATCTTGATACGATAAAGTATTGAGATTTTTTTTATTATTAAGTGTAGAAAAATATTTTTTATCAAACTAATAAATAGGAGTAAAAAGAATAAATAAATTAATGAAAAAATGTTTTTTTCGAAATATATATATGATTTTATTTCGAGAAAATGAAAAAATATTAATTTCTCGAAGTTTGTGAATGGTTTTATTTCGAAAAAATTAACTTTTCTATTTGTTGATGTTATGATTTTATTGAGAGTAGAGTGAAATATTTTTTAATTATATTTGTATAATTTATTATTTTAATTTTTCTTTTCTTTCTTTAACTAGTCTAAAAAATGTTCCCCTAGATATACCTAATAGTTTTGTCGCTTTTGTATTTGAAATTCTATGGTTGATATAATCATCTAATATTTCATTAGTATTTTCTGGAGTAATTGCTTTTGGTCTACCAAACTTTACTCCTTTTTCTTTTGCGATTCTAATTCCTTCTAATTGTCTTTGCTTAATAGTAGTTCTTTCATTTTCTTCAACAAAACTTAGTATTTGTAAGACAATAGCATTAATAAATTTGCCAACTAAGTGTTGACTTTCAATTCTATTA
>CAZOAE010000161.1:0-2135 GCA_964577725.1 uncultured Erysipelotrichaceae bacterium
TTGTTGTTGTTAACGATTATTATACTACAGCAAAATTGCGTAAAGATGAAAATGGCAATACAAGCGAAGAAACAAAGAAAGCAGCATTAAAAATTGCTAGATTGTTATCAACAACTTCAAGTAATCAAAAATCTGCAATTCTTCACTATTTAGAAGAATATGGATTAGAATTTGGTGATCAAAGTTTCTACGATTATATTGAATCAACATATCCAGAATATTTTGAAGATTAATAAAAGAAGGAGAATTGATTTTCTCCTTTTCTTTATTTTAATAACATAAAGGAGAGCGAAAATGGATAATTGTATTTTTTGTAAAATTGTAAAAGGTGAAATTCCTTGTCATAAAGTTTATGAAGATGATAAAATACTTGCTTTTTTAGATATATCACAAACAACAAAAGGACATACATTAGTTATAACAAAAGAACATTTTGATAATTTTTTATATGTTCCAAAAGATTTGCTTTCTCAATCAATTTCTGTTGCTCAAAAAATTGCTCAAGCAAGTATCACTTCTTTAAATGCAAAAGGCGTTAATATATTGATTAATACAAATGAAATCGCTGGTCAAACAGTGATGCACTATCATACTCATATTATTCCTAGATATGATAATGATGATCATATTTCAATTAATTTCACTCCTAATGCAATAGAAAAAGTTAATCTTCCCGCATTAGCAAATGAAATTAAAATTAAACTTTAATAAATAAATAGTTCATCAACTAAGATGAACTATTTTTTTGGCTTATAAAAGGCTCTACCATCTAAAGCCATTATTCTTTGTGAAAATTCTCCATTTTCTACTTGAGATAATGCTTTATCTATCATTATTAATTTAGCATCTAAATCATCAATAGCGTGAAGTAAAAATGCTTCTTTAGTTAAAGGTGGTACTGGAGAACCGTATTCTTTTTCTCCATGATGAGATAAGATCATATGTTGAAGTAATAAAGGAACTTCGGAATGAATATTTAATTTTTCTCCAACTTTTCTTATTTCACTAACCATAATTGAAATATGACCAATTAATTTTCCTTCTAATGTATATCTAGTTGTGATTGGACCACTTAATTCAATGGTTTTACCAATATCGTGTAAGATAATCGCTGATATTAAAATATCACGATCAATATTATCATAATATGATGAAAGTTGTTCAGCAACATCACACATAGATATGGTGTGATATAATAATCCAGATGCAAATTCGTGATGATTTTTTGTTGCTGCAGGATATGATATAAATTCACTATATCGTTCATCAACAATGTATTGAACTATTCTTTTTGCGTCTTCATTTTCAATTGATGTAATATATTTTTTTAATTTTCTTTCTAATTCTTCTTGGGGAATAGGGGAAGGAATACAATATAATTTATAATCAACATCTTTTTCATCAAGTTTATGCAATTTTAATATTTTTAATTGTAAAGTATCACGATAGTCAATAACATCTGCTTCAATACTAATAACATTACCAATTTCGCAATAAGATAATTCTTCTTCATTAATATCCCATTTTTTTGCTTCAATAGCGCCAGTTCTATCTTGTAGTGTTAAAGATACATAAGGTGAACCAGCATTTGTTGTTCCTTTTGATACATTAGCAATTAAAAGTTCAGCATTTATTCTTTTTCCTTCTTTAAATTCATTAATTAATATCATTTTCCAATTCTCCATCTATCTCATTAATAATATCACTATAATTAAATCCATGCATTATCAATTTTTTTATTATTTTATCTTTTTTTAAAATAATTTCATCTTTATCTAATTTATAAGTGATTTTAATAAATTCATTTCTTAATTTTTCATTTTCTTGTTCATCTTTTTCTAAATATAGTAAGGTATTTTTAATTATATCATCTTTATAACCCATTAATGATAAAGAATTATAAATGCTATTTTTCATTTTATTAAAACTATATTTACAATATTTTTTTATTAAATTAGGTAAAACTTTTTTTATTTTTTCTTTTTCTTTGTTTTCATCATATTTATAATTTTCTTTTAAATTATTTTCTTTAATTTTTTTTAAAATATAATAATCTCCATAGCCTTTATTTTCTAAACTAATTATTAAATCTTCTAAATAATTATCATCATTGATAAGATTTAATGATATAAAGT
>CAZOAE010000162.1:0-2126 GCA_964577725.1 uncultured Erysipelotrichaceae bacterium
TCAGCAATTTCACTTGGCATATTTTCAAATATTTTTTCTTTCATATTATTCAAATCATCATTATCTATTTTATGATTCTTCCAAAATGAAAACTCTAATTGATAATCAATATTAGATTCTACATAAGTACCAATACTATTAGGACCTTGTCCTTCACATTCCATATATCTTGTAGTAATTATTGCTTTATTATTAGAACAAGAAAATAAACTTAATAATAATGGTATAATCAATAATCTTTTTTTCATAAACATCACCCCCAACAAATTAATATGTACCAAATGTAGTATAATAAACTTTAATACTTTCTTTTAAAATATATCCTTCTTCAATCTCTGTTTTCATTAACTTATCAAAATAAAAGCCATCAACACCATAATAACCACCAAATCCTTTACAATCTTTTACATCATTAGGTGTTAAAAACATCGATTGATTTCGCATTGTATTTATTTCATCTTTAGTTAATTGATGATTCTTTTCAAAACAAAAATTTATAGAAAATCCACTTTTTACTTCTTTTAAACAATCTTGATTTTCATCAAACGTAGTTTTTGTTGTATATATAGCATTAATAACAACTTTACTACTAGTTGAATTACAACTTGTAAAAGAAAATAAACTTAATAGTAATGGTATAATCAATAACTTTCTTTTCATAAATATCACCCCTATATCTAATTTTAGAGTAGCAAAAAAACTATGATTATGTCAAGATACTAAAAATAGTAATAATTAAGAATATTTTTAATTATTTTTTTGAAATAAATTTATTTAATTCTTCGTTATATGTATAGCCGATATTATCTAATATTTCATTAATTTCATCTATACTTTCATCTAAATCATCACATAAAGAATCTAATGAAGAATAAAAATCTCTTAATTTAGTATTGATTAATGATAACAATATATTAGGGTTTGAAGGTAATTTATTCATAATTAATCTAATTTTAATTCATCAAATCTAGCGGTCCATAATCTTCTACGCCTTGTTAATTGATGTTCCATAGTTTTCCATTGACTTTGTACCATAACATTATTTTCAAGTTCTGGTCCAGTTTCTCCATATTTAATACCGTGTTTAATACACGCTTTATGAATTTCATTCATCAATATAGCGTTTATTCCTAAACCTTGTAATTCTGGTTTTACTGCGATTAATAACATATCAATTGTATCATTATGATTTAAAGCGTGAAGTAAGTTTATCCAACCAAAAGGGAATAATTTTCCATTACACGCTTTTGATGCTTTTGATAATGAAGGAATAACAACACACATTCCAACAACTTCGTGATTTTTATCTTCAATAATCGAAATAAAATCTGAGTTTAATAATGGTAAAAAACTACCTACATAATATTCAACAAGTTCTCTACTTAAATTAACAGTTCCATATAAAGGCGCAAATGCTTTATTATAAATATCAAACGCTTTATGAATATATGGTTTAACTTCTTTATGGTTTTTAAATTTTAAGACTTTATAACCCCTTTTTTGAACAAGAGAAGAAATACGATCAACTCTTTGATCTGGAGTTGAAGGAAATTCTAAACGATATTCAACCCAGTCAACTTCTTTTTTCATTCCTATTTCTTCCATATGTCTAACAAAATACGGATAGTTATAATATGTGATAAACAAGTTATTATATTCAAAACCTTCAATTAACATTCCTTCTTTATCCATATCAGTAAATCCATTTGGACCTTCAACTTCATCTAATCCATATTCTTTACCAAATTCAATCGCTTGTTTAAATAATGCTTTTGTTACTTCAATATCATCTATAACATCAAAATGTCTAAATCTCATTCTTTTATTATTAAATTTTTCATTCATCGGTGGATTAATAACCGCACATAATCTTCCAACTATTTCTTTATTTTTATACGCTAAAAAACATTTAATTTTACATACTTTTAAAGATGGATTTTTATCAGTAAAATCTTTATAATCATCACTAAATAATGGTGGTGTATAATTAGGTTCATTTTTATATAGTTTCAAAGGATAATATATAAATTTTTTTAAATCTTTTTTTGTTTTAACTTCTTTAATTTCAATCATAAAATATTACTCCACTTGTTTATTTTACTATTTTTTAAATTAATCAACAAGTA
>CAZOAE010000163.1:0-2121 GCA_964577725.1 uncultured Erysipelotrichaceae bacterium
TGATGGTTCAATTGTTTTTGATAATGTTAATTTCAAATATAATATTAATGCTGAAAAGAATACATTAGAAAACATTTCTTTAAAAATTGAAAGTGGTCAATTTATTGGAATTATTGGTTCTACTGGAAGTGGAAAAACATCTTTAGTTAATTTAATTTCAAGATTATATGATGTTACTGAAGGAAGTGTTTCTGTAGGTGGAATTGATGTTAAAAAATATGATTTAGATACTTTAAGAAATAATGTTTCTGTAGTTTTACAAAAAAATGTTTTATTTTCTGGAACAATTAGTGATAACTTACATTGGGGCGATTTAAATTGTAGTGAAGAAGAAATGAAAAAAGCGTGTCAAATTGCTCAAGCAGATGATTTTGTTTCTTCATTTAAAGATGGTTATAATACTTTTATTGAGCGTGGTGGAACAAATGTTTCTGGTGGACAAAAACAAAGATTATGTATTGCTAGAGCTATTTTAAAGAAACCAAAAATTTTAATTTTAGATGATTCTACTTCAGCAGTTGACACTAAAACTGATAAATTAATTAGATTAGGTTTAAAAAATGAAATTCCAAATACAACAAAAATTGTAATTGCTCAAAGAATTTCATCTATTGAAGATGCTGATCAAATTATAGTTATGGAAGATGGAAGGATTAATGAAATTGGAACTCACGAATCTCTTTTAAAGAGTAATAAAATATATCAAGAAGTTTATTATACTCAAATAAAGAAAGGAGATGAATAATATGAAAATGCCTAAGGGTAAAGGTGGAAAAGCAAAAAAAGGGACTTTTTCTCGTTTATTAAAAGAATTATTTTTAAGTTACAAATGGCAAATTATTATTGCTATGATATTTATTATTTTTGCTTCAATAAGTAATTTTACTTCTTCAATTTTTATTAAGAATATTACTTCAACAATTGAATCATCAATTAGAAATGGCACTAATGCGTGGGATGAATTAATTCCTATTTTAATAGAAGTTGGTATTATTTATTTACTTGGTTTAATTGGTTCTTTTGTTTGGAATTTAACAATGGGAATTACAACTCAAAAATTTTTAAATCATTTAAGAAAAAAAGTTTTTGATCATATGGAAACATTACCAATTAAGTATTTTGATACTCATGCACATGGAGATATAATGTCGGTTTATACAAATGATATTGATGCGATTAGACAATTAGTTTCTCAATCATTACCTACATTATTTCAAGCATCATTTACTATTATTGCTTTAATTATTATTATGATGTCTTATTCGATATGGTTAATGTTAATAGTTATATTAGGTACTGTTTTTATGGTTTTAAATACTAAAATTATCGGTGGCAAATCAACTAGATTTTTTATGAAACAACAAGTTGCGGTTGGTAAAGTTGAAGGTAATATTGAAGAAAGTATTGATGGATTAAAGGTTATTAAAGTATTTACACACGAAGATGAATCAATAAATGATTTTAAAAAGATGAATGAAGAATTATGTCGTGTGGCTACTGAAGGTAATGTTAATGCAAATATTGTTGGCCCAATAATGGGAAATATTGGTAATTTAATGTATGTTTTAATTGCGGTTATTGGTGGTTTATTAGTGGTATATGGCAGTAATATTCCTAATTTTACTATTTTTGGATTTGATTATAGTGGTTTAGAAATTGCAATAGTATTATCATTTTTAATGATGGCTAAGATGTTTTCTAATAATGTTAATAATCTTGCTCAACAACTTGCATCTATTGCTATGGGACTTGCTGGTGCATCAAGAGTATTTGATATTTTAGATGAAAACAGTGAAGTCGATAATGGTTATGTTTCATTAGTTAATATTAAATATAATGAAGATGGTTCATTTTATGAATGTGATGAAAAAACTAGATATTATGCTTGGAAACACCCACATGAAGATGGAACTACTACTTTAACTGAATTAAAAGGAGATATTATTTTAGATAGTGTTGATTTTGGTTATGTTGAAGATAAATTAGTTTTAAAAGATGTTTCGATATACGCTAGACCTGGTCAAAAAATTGCTCTTGTTGGTTCTACTGGGGCTGGAAAAACAACAATTACTAATTTAATAAATAGATTTTATGATATTGATGAGGGAAAGATAAGATATG
>CAZOAE010000164.1:0-2096 GCA_964577725.1 uncultured Erysipelotrichaceae bacterium
TACAAATATTGCTTCAAAATACATTACTGCTGCATCTAAATTTTTTTCTAATATTCCTTTTAGCGTATATGAATTTACAATTATTTTTATTATCATAATGTGTTTTTTCTATGTTATAAGCATTTTAATTAAATTATTAAAAAAGAATTATTATGGTTTTAGGCAAAGAACATTAAGTTGTCTTATATTTATATTTGTTTCAGTTAATATCTATTTTGCAACTGCATCAATTAGTTATGGTAGAGATGTAGTTTCAATTCCTTTATATAATCAAGAAATAACTCAAGAACTTATTGATGAATCAATGGAATATTTTTTAAATGATTATAATTATTTATCAACAAAATTTGAAAGAAATGAAGATGGAACAATAATTTCCCCTTACACTTTTGATGAAGTTAATGAATTAATAAAAAAAGAATATGAAAAATTAGATGAAAATTATTTTCCTTCATATACACCTAAAGCGAAACAATTATTATTTTCAAAAGTTTTTACCGAATTACATTTTACTGGTATTTTTTGGGCTCCAACTGGAGAAGCAAATATTAATAAAGATTTACACGCAGTAGAATTACCACACACTATGGCTCACGAAATTGCTCATTCAAAAGGTGTTTTTAGAGAAGGAGACGCTAATTTAGTAGCAATGTATATCACTTTAACTAGCGATAATGAATATTTAAGATATTCGGGATATTATAATCATTTCTTTTCTTCTTTATTAAAACTTTATGAAATGAAACCTACTGAGTATCAAAACTATGTTTATAGATTAAATCCTGCGATTATAAAAGAATTAAATTCAATTAATAAATTTTGGTGGGAAGAACATGATTTATTAGAAAAAATTGGAAATTGGTATAATAATTTATTTTTAAAAGTTAATGGAAATGAGAATGGAACTGATGATTATTGGGATAATACTGAATTTGAAGATTCTGGTCAAGTTGATGAAGATGATCAACCAATTTATATCATTCCAGAATATTCATCATTTTCAAAATTATTCTTTCATATATATAAAGAAAATACTAAAAATTAATTTTAAACTTTAATAAAAACATTTAAAGACTTATACTTTCATTATCATAAGGAGAAAACAAATGCACCAAATACTTATTAATAAACAAGAAATTCAAGAAACTATCAAAAGACTTGCAAATGAAATAACTGAAGTTTGCAAAAAAAGTGATATTCCACCAGTATTTATTGGTGTATTAAAAGGTTCAATGCCCTTTATGATGGATTTGATGAAACACATTCAAATTCCAGTCCAAATGGATTTTGTTCAAGTATCATCTTTTATGGGAACAGAAACAACTGGTGTTCTTAAATTAAAAAAAGATATATCAATGTCAATAAAGGATAGAGTGGTAATCATTATTGAAGATATTATTGATTCTGGTGTTACTTTAAAATGGCTTCACGAACATTTAGAAGAAAATTATAATCCTAAAAAAGTTTATACTTGTGCTTTAATTGATAAAAGATGTAAAAGAAAAGTAGATTATAATGCTGATTTTGTTGGAAAAATCATTGATGATTATTTTATCGCTGGATATGGTTTAGATTATTATGATTTTTATCGTAATACTGAATACATCTTTGTTCCAAGTAAAGAAGATCTTGAAGTAATAGATAAGATTGTAGAAAAACTATAAATTGCAACATAAGTTTGCAATTTTTTTATAAATTAATTTTAAATTCTAGGATTATAACTATATATACCACTTATACGAAAACTACTAAACATCGGTGGAACAGTAAATACATATAATTGTGTTTCATTTGGCAATTCTTTATATGAACAAAACGAACCATCTTTATTTATAACATATCCATCATTACTTATTTTTTTTGAATTAGGTAATGATATTATTTTATCGCCATTTTCTTCCTTAACAATACCTTCAAGCATTTCTGCTTTTATTAATTCGATAGATTTAATATTAATTTTATCTTTTTCAACAATACTAGGATATACTTGATCTGCTATACATTCACCAGTATAATAAATTAATAAATAATCGCCCGCAGCAATAGAATTAATATCATATTCTTTTAAATCAAACCAAATCAAACTTCCACCGATT
>CAZOAE010000165.1:0-2049 GCA_964577725.1 uncultured Erysipelotrichaceae bacterium
TTACTGCATACTCAATTCTTGGTGGAATTCCATATTATTTGCAAACATTTGATGATAAATTTTCTATAAAATATAATATATCTAAAAACATTTTTGATGAAGCGTGCTTACTTAGAGAAGAACCATTACTTTTATTAAAACAAGAATTTAGAGAACCTACTATTTATAATAGTATCATTGAAGCAATTGCTACTGGGGCATCAAAATTTAATGAAATATCTCAAAAAATTAATGAAGTAACATCTAAATGTGCTAGTTATATTAAAAATTTACAAGAGATTCGTGTTATAAATAAAATTATACCTTATGGTGATAATGCAAATTCTAAAAAATCTGTTTATTTGCTTTCTGATTTCTTTTTTAGATTTTGGTATAAGTATATTTTTTCAAATACTTCAATTCTTTCAATTGTTGGAGCGGAGTCCTATACTGAAAAAATAATTAATGATATTCCATCAGTTTTAGGAAATGCATTTGAAGAAATTTGTGTACAATATTTAATTATGCTTGCTCATAAAAATAAACTTCCATTCATTCCAAAGGGTATTGGAAAATGGTGGGGAAATAATCCTATAAAAAAATCTCAAGATGATATAGATATTTTAGGGATTGATGGTTATAAAGGTATCTTTTGTGAATGTAAATTTAGAAATGAAAAATTTGATTTGTCGGAATTTAATGATTTAATATGTGCAAGCAATATTTTTACGGATGTTACTGAAAAATATTATTATATATTTGTAAAAAGTGGATATACTCAAGCGGTAATAGATGAAAGTAAAAAATATAATGTTAAACTTTTAACTATTGATGATTTATTTAATATTAATTAACTATTTATTGATTAATTATTATGTTAAAAATATTTATTAATGTAAATATGATAAAGAAGTAATAAATATGTCTATAAAATTATTAAATCTATATTGATGAGTTAAAATTAATAAAAACATTGGTGATTTAATGTTACTTTTATACTTCTTTTAAGTAAGATTTAAGCAAGATTGTTGAGTATTTTGAATAATGTTGTATAATATTGATAGAGAGATGAAATTATGGATAAATATATTCCACCATTTAATATAACAAATGAAATGTTAAAAAAAGTATCTAGTATTATGGAAAAAATAGGTAAATTAGATTCTTTTTCTAGTTTAGATAAGAAACTTTATTTAAGAAAGCAAACAAAGATTAATTCAGTGCATTCTTCTGTTGCTATTGAAAGTAATTCACTTAGCTTTGAACAAGTAAAGGATGTTATTAATGGTAAATTAGTTATTGGTTCAAAAAAAGATATTCAAGAAGTTAAAAATGCTTATAAAGCATATGAGATGTTAAAGGATATTAATCCATATTCTATTGATGATTTAAAAGTGGTTCATGGAATAATGACTTTTTTAGTTGAAGAAGTTTCTGGGGAATTTAGAACTGGTGCTGAAGGTGTTTTTGATGAAAATGGAAATTGCGTATTTGTATGTCCACCTGGAGATATGGTTAATTTATTGATGACTGATTTATTTAGATGGTTAAATGAGAATAAGGATATAGTTCATCCATTAATTTTATCTAGTGTATTTCATTATGAATTTGTTTTTATTCATCCATTTACAAATGGTAATGGGAGAATGGTTAGGTTATGGCAAAATGCAATCCTTTATAAATGGAAAGAAATATTTGAGTATTTACCAATTGAATCTAAGATTAATAAGTTTCAAGATGAGTATTATGCTTCAATATCTAAGTGTCATAAAAATGGTGATTCTAATGTATTTATTGAATTTATGTTAAAGATGATTGAGAAAACTTTAGATGAAGTTTTATCTACTTCACATTTATCTTTTACAAATGAAGAAATTAATATAAATAAGTTATTAGATGTTATGGAGTATGGTAAACCAATGACCGCTAATGAAATTATGTTGAAGTTAGGGATTAAATCTAAGGAAACTTTAAGGGGAAAATATCTTGATTTAGCGATTAAAGAAGGATTAGTAAGTTTAACTATTCCAGATAAACCAACAAGTAAAAATCAAATGTATTATAAAAATT
>CAZOAE010000166.1:0-2037 GCA_964577725.1 uncultured Erysipelotrichaceae bacterium
ATGTAACATTGCTGTTGTAAATTCATCTTTTGCTAAATATATTTCATTTAATTCTAGATAAAACTTTAATACCATATTAATTAAATCAATAGTTTTATTAACCATACCATTCTTAAAATCAACATATGTTAATTTATTAAGTTTGTTTTTGTTTATTAAAAATAATTTCTAATCCCTCTTTAAATATTTATATTTTATAGTAATTATTCTCATTATTATAATGATTTTTTTATTTTCATAAATTCTTATTCAGCAGATAAATATTAAATTTCCAAAAATCCATCAGATTTTAAAAAGTCTTTTTATTTGCTTTAAATTAAACTTACTATTAATTTTCTTTATATTTTATACCTTTAATATAGACAATGTATATAACGCTTCCACCCATTATTAATACGCTTATAACCCATGCAAAAGGAGTGGAAAAACATATACCCATATATGATTCATCACTTAATGGATTTGATGGATTAATTAATGAAGGAATAAATAAACAAACAATAATTCTTGCAAATAATTCACCGATTCCACTTATAAATGGAATTGTTGTTTTGTTTATTCCTTGTAATGTAGATCTTGATATTTGAAGAACTCCTTGACAGATTAAGAATGGAATCATAGTTCTTAAATATGTTGCACAATAAAAGATTGTTCTTTCTGTGACTTCTTCTTCTCTTAAGAAAATATATGGTACTTTTTCAGCAAAAGTTAATCCAAAAATTACTATAATTATATATGAACATATATCAATTATTATTGAATCTTTGATTCCTTCTTTAATTCTTTTATCATTTTTTGCTCCATAATTTTGTCCAATATAAGAAAGAGTTGCGGTTGAAATTACTGATAAAGGAACAGATATATAGCCTTCAAATGATTGGTAGCAACTTACTGCATTTTGAGCAATTATTCCAAATTCATTTACTTTTTTTGCTTGGACAAAAGAACCAATAAATAAGATAGACCATTGGAATCCTAATGGTAATCCAAGTTTTAATAAATCAATATTTAATTTTTTATCTAATTTAATATCTTTTATTTTTGTTTTTAAAAATGGATATTTTTTATAGATATATATTGCTGATATTAGAAGATGAATAAAGTTTGCAAGTAATGTTGCAATTGCAACACCCCTAGTGTCTAGTTTAATCAAACCAGTAAATATAAAAGCGAAACCAATATTTATAAGAGTGCAGAAAAAAGAAATTATTAAAGGAATTATTGAATTTCCTAACGCTCTTAAAAAACTATCAAATAGGTTTGATAAAACCATAAATATAAAAGCAATCAGTATTATTTCAATATAATTTCCAGCCTTATCAACAAGTGAAACATCTGTTTCTAATAGTATAAATAATGTTGGGTATAGTAATAATCCTATTATTGAAATAAATATAGCGATAATAGAAGCCAAAAATATTGAATTATAAAAAACTTTTTTTATACCTTCTTCATCTTTTGAACCACATTTATTAGATATTAAAACAGCAAAACCACTTGTAGTACCATAGGCAAAATTAAAAAGAATACTAGATATATTTCCAGTTTGATTTATCGCAGTAACTGATGAACCACCTACTGTTGCTTTTAAAACTAAAGCATTAATTATTGAAAATGCATTGCTTAATAAACTATTTATTAGTAAAGGAATTGCAAAAAGTAAGATTACTTTCCAAGGAGTTCCTTTTGTTAAATCAATTGGTTGAAATATTTTTTTTAGTATATTCATAATAAAATGTCCTATCAATGTTAATTATAAAATTATTTATAATTATTACAATAAAATAATAAGATAAAAAGAGACTTATATGTGTGAATTTAATAAAAAATAGTATTGTCAAATGAAAGCGTTTTCTTTATAATAACTATGTAAGGAGATTATTATGAAAAAAAATATTTTAAAATGTTTATCTATACTTTTATTAGTAGGAAGCACATTTACAATGGCTTCATGTGGTGAGCAACCTTCAAATTCAAGTGTAGATTCACCTGCTACTTCAACGCCTGCTACTTCTGAGGATGCAACATCAGATATTA
>CAZOAE010000167.1:0-2021 GCA_964577725.1 uncultured Erysipelotrichaceae bacterium
TGAAATTAACATATATTTTTCACTAATAAAAGGGTTAAAATTATATTTATTAATTATTTCTCTAGTTTTATTATTTTTTAATAAATAAAAGATTAATTCTCTTTGTTGTTTAATCGCTTTATTTTTTTCAAATTTCTTTTGTTTAATTGGTTTAGTATCAAAATTTATATTTTCTCCATTTTTAATTTTATCTTTTAATGCTGAAGAAGAAATACTTGTTATCGCAGAAATTTCTTTAATAATCGCTTCATATTCAATATCATCATCAAAAGTTAATGTTTTTGATAAAGCATTGATAAACTCTTTTTTTCCATCAATAGTTTTAACATCATATTTAGTTAATAAATATTTAATTAAAAATGTATCTTTTTTTATTAAAGTATTTACTCTTTTATTTAATGAAACTGGTCCATCTTGATTATATATTTCATCTGGATCTCTTAAATCATTTTCATAATCAACAATTTGATAATTAATCATCATTTTATCAAGCATTAAACACATTCGAGCCATACCGTGTTGTCCAGCTTCATCACCATCGAGACATAATCTAATTTCTACACCTAATTTTTTTAATAATTTTGCATGATAATTAGTAAATGCAGTTCCCATTAAAGCAACAACAGATTTTATTCCTATTCGATATAAACTAAATACATCCATAAAACCTTCAACAACATAACAATAACCAGCATTTTTTGCTTCATTTTTTGCATTTTGATAATTATATAATAAATTAGATTTATTAAACAAATCAGTAGATGGTGTATTGACATATTTTGCATCACTTGATTTATCAATTATTCTTGCTGAATACCCAACAACTTCACTATATTCATTAAATATTGGAAAGATTATTCTATTTCTAAAACGATCAGTAAAATTATTATTATTTCTTAATAAAATACCAGCGTTTTCTAATGATTCAACTGAATTATTCTTACTTCTTAATTGTTTTATCGTTAATTCACCATTTTCAGGAGCGAAACCTAAAGAAAAATAATCAATCATTTCATTAGATATATTTCTTTCAATTAAATAATTTTTTCCTTTTTCTCCCGCATTCGTAGATAAAACATAATGATATAATTCTCTAGCATCATCTAAAACTTTTAATGTATTTTTTGTATTATCATCAATTGTTCTTGTTTTTGTTTTTAATAATGGAGAATCAAAATTTATTAATGAAGCAACTTTTTTTACTGCTTCTTGAAATGATATTTTTTCATATTTTTGAACAAAAGTAAAAGCATTACCACCAGTATCACAAGCAAAACAATGAAAAATTTGTTTAGTTTGAGAAATATGCATTGATGGATTTGTATCATTATGAAAAGGACACACTGCTTTAAGAGAATTTCCTTTTTTACTAACTGTTATATAACTAGATATAACTTGAACAATATCTGCTTTTTGTAAAATTTCATTTACAATTTCTTTGGGTATCATTAAAACTCCATTATAATCTTATTTTTTCTTTGACATATTTAACAATTTCATCATAAGACAATCTAATTTGTTCCATTGTATCACGATCTCTTAATGTATATGTTTTTTGTTCATTTGAATCAAAATCAACAGTTACACAGAATGGAGTACCAATGCTATCTTGTCTTCTATATCTTTTACCAATTGAAGCAGTTTCATCATATGTAGTAGAAAATTCTTTAACAAACTTATTTAATAATTCTTCTGCTTCATCTTTTAATTGTTTTGATAAAGGTAAAACCGCAACTTTATAAGGCGCTAGTGCAGGATGTAAATGCATAACAACACGAGTATCTTTTTCAAGTTCTTCTTCATCATATGCTTCACATAATGTTGCAAGAACCATTCTATCAACTCCTACCGCTGGTTCAACACAATAAGGAATAAATTTTTCATTAGTAAATGGATCTAAATATTGTAAACTTTCTCCAGAATGATTTTGATGTTGAGTTAAATCATAATCTGTTCTATCCGCAATACCCCATAATTCACCCCAGCCAAATGGGAATAAATATTCAATATCAGTTGTTGCT
>CAZOAE010000168.1:0-1997 GCA_964577725.1 uncultured Erysipelotrichaceae bacterium
TTTGGTGTCATTGTACCTACACGAGTACAAACTCCTCTTTTTTGAGAAGCGTGTTGTGTTGTTTCCTTTTTAGCAAGTGAATTCCAACGGAATTGTAACGCAGGTGCTTTAGATTTTTCTACGGATTTAGAGCGTCCTTGACGAACTAATTGATTAATGGTTGGCATAGAAATTTCTCCTCTCTTAAATTCTAAGTTTTGTTTTCACAACACCGGGTGTTTCATATTTTTTCTAAAAAATAAGTTGCATTGCAACACGAAACGCCGGGTATTGTAACCACACGCTTAATCATTATAGCAGTCTTATTTATCTATTGCAACAAAAAAATAATTAATTTTTCTTTAATTGTAGGTGTACCTATGAAACACAAAACATTGATGAAAGTAGCGAAGTCTGTTAATAATTAAAACATACTAGCGAAGCAAGAATATCTTACTTGTTTATTAATAATCGATAGTTTTTAAGTAAATGATTAAATTTTAATTTCAAAGAATTAAAGGAATGAAATTTTATAAAGAAGTTAAAAATATCATAAATGTTATAAAAATAATTAACTTGCTCACATTTGTGTCTAATTGGTTAGATAGTTTGTCAATCAAAAACTTTTAACAAATGAATCCACACCTTTTGCGCACTATATTATAATGTTTAAAAATTTTATCCTTACCCCTGTTATTAAGTGATTGAATATTCTTTTCATTTAGACTTAATTATTAAAAAATCAATTTTATGAAAACCTTTTTATTTTGGGTATGTTCAAAATTACAAATTTATAGTATATTAAAAATATAAATGTAAGCGTTTTCATAGGAGGGATTATTTATGAATGAAAGCCAAATAAGAAATATAGCCATTCTTGGTCATCAAGGAGCGGGAAAAACATCTTTAGTAGAATCATTATATTCTATCGTTTATAAAAATGAGAAAGGAAGTATTGAAAAGAAAAATACTATTTCTGATTATTTGAAAGAAGAAAAAAATAGATTAAGTTCAGTATCAACTTCTATTATTCCTATTGAATATAATGATTATAGATTAAATTTATTAGATATTCCTGGTAATGATGATTTTATTTGGGAAGTATTAAGTGTTACTAATTCTGTTAAAGGAGCAATTTTAGTAATTGATGCACAAAGTAAAGTACAAGTTGGAACAATTAGACATTTTAATATTTTAAGAAAAAAGAATATTCCAACTTTAATTTATGTTAATAAAATGGATAATGATACTTACAATTTTGATGAAATAATGCAAGATATCGTTAATCAATTAGGAAAAGAATGTATCCCTTTCACTTTCCCATTAGGACATAACGATAATTTTGATGGATTTGTTAATGTTATTGATTTAAAAGCAAGAAAATATAATGGTCAAGAATGTATTGATGATATTATATACGAAGATAAAAAATTAAAAATATTTGAATTGCATAATACAATTTGTGAAGCCGTAGCTTTAACTGATGATTGCTTATTAGATAAATTCTTTAATGGAGAAACATTATCTCACGAAGAAATTAAAGAAGGATTAAGAAAAGGTGTATTAAATGGCGAATTAATTCCAATTGTTTTTGGAAGTGCGAAAAATAATATTGGCTTACATACATTATTAGATATGTTAATTGATTATTTACCAAAACCAAGTGATTTAAAACCATATATCGGTTTTGATGAAAATAATAATGAAGTTTTAAGAAACACGAAAATTGATGAACCATTTTCTGGCTATGTAATTAAAACAATGGTTGATTCATATGTAGGAAATATTAATTTAGTAAAAATCGACAGTGGTACTTTATCTATTGGTGATGAAATATATTGTCCCCAATTGAAGGAAACAATGAAAATAACTTCATTATTTTATTTATGTGGAAAAAATCAAATTCCAGTTACTAAAGTTATCGCTGGAGATATTGTAGCAATCGGTAAATTAGATAAAATATTAACATCTTATACTTTATGCTCCAAAGCCGACATCATTAAATATAAAGAAGTAAA
>CAZOAE010000169.1:0-1997 GCA_964577725.1 uncultured Erysipelotrichaceae bacterium
GATCAAAACTTAAATTATGTCTAACAATATAATCTTTTCTTAATTCATTAAAAATGTTAGTAATTGATCTTAAACCATTTTGTGATTTAGCGTATATTTCATCATATTTAACTCTAATTTCACTAAGAGATAAACCACTTTCAACTTCTTGATTAAATGTTAATAAACCTTTATTATTAATCCATTCATCATCATAAGTTTCTTTAATTTCATCAAGTAATTTTCCAGAAGTTGATACTTGTTCAGGAATCTTATCTTCTTTAATTTGAGTAATAGAATTTTGCAAAGCACCTTTTTCTAAAATTAATTCATTTCTTTCATCTTCTAATGAATGAATATCATCATTAATTCGTTCAATTTTTGAATCAGTTAAACTAATTTCTTGTGATGAAGAATCATCTAAATCTTGCTTATAACGATTCAAATTATTCTTCAAAATAGATAAAGTTGCACCTTCTTCTAAAATTTGAGAACAGTTTTCAACTTCACTTGTAGACATAACTTCTAATCTATTCGCATAAGCAAGAGTATCAACAAGAATTCTTAATTCATCAATAATTTTTGATTCATCAATTAACATTGTTTCTCTTTCTTTTTTACTTTCTTCAGAAACTTTACGACCAATAACTGCATACGCATAACTTGCTTCTGGTAAAGTAAATGAAGCAAAATTACGATAACCAGTACAATCTGGACATAAACCCCTTCCAGATTCACGAGCTTCAGCAAAAGTATCGCACTTATAAATTCTACCTAATAAGAAGTTAGTATAATCTCTAGCACCTTGATGGTTAGTAACAATTTCTTCAGCGACAGAATGATTATCACAAACAAAGTTTTGCTCTCTTAATTTAGCACTATCAACTAAACCAGTACGATAATAACGATTTCTTCTCATTATTTCTGGTAATATTTTATTCGCTGCGAAATAATACTTATCATCAACAAATAAATTTAATTTTTGAGATGAAATAAAACCTTCAATTGCTTTAACCCATCTAGAAGATTTAATATCAACTAAATCAGCGTAAATTTGAACTTCAACTTTTTCATTAAAATGATCTTCTAATGCGTGTTGAAGTTGATTTTTAACTTGAATAAAATTATAATCATATGATTTTCCAGTAGTAGAATCATTTAATTGTTGTTTCTTAACTGTATAACTAGATACATAAGTTGCTAATTTAGACTTTAATAAACCATATGATTCAGCACAATATAAACGGAATGCAGAAATAGCCTTTGCAAATTTATCAAACGCATCAATAGATAAATTATCTTTATTTGATAATTGATCTTTAAATATTTGACAAGTTTCTTTTACTTTAAACGAATCATTAATTAATGTTTCTAAAACACTTTTCACTTCTTTATCAACATCTTTTTTAATTAATTCATCACAAATAATTTCTACTTTCGATGCAGTAGAATCAAAATTAGAAATATATCCACTTAACCTAGAAAATAAACTATCAACTTTCTTTTCAATAGTTTCAACTTTAATTTTTGCTTCTTCATAAGTTTTCTTTAAATCCGCAATCATTTTATATGAATCTGAAGAAACCTTATAACCAATTAATTTTTCTTTTTGAATTGATAATTCATTAATATTTATTTCAATTTCTTTTAAAACTTCATCAATTTCTTTAATTCTTTCTTCATTATTAACAATATCTTTTTGCAATTCATTAATACGATTTAAGTTAAATTGATAAGAAATTCTTTTTGAAATATAACTTGCTAACTTTTGTTCTTCCTTACGATCAAGAATATCATTATAAATACGAGCAATTTCTTCTAATGATTTAATTTTCAATTCCATATCATCTGCTTCTAATTTTAATCTTTCATAAGAAGCAATATTAGTCTTCATAGACTCAATATTAATTTCATTAGGAACATCACAAACATATTCAGTAATAAATTGTTCAATATTAGTAATTGGAGTAAATGAAACTGCTTTTTTAAATAAAGAAAAATATTTATCTTTTAAATTA
>CAZOAE010000170.1:0-1990 GCA_964577725.1 uncultured Erysipelotrichaceae bacterium
TATTAATCTAATAGATGACCTTTACATAAATAAATTAATATAAAAAAGGTAACTAAATTTTAATTAGTTACCATATGATACAAATCAAATTAATGTTTTAATTATTCTTCATCAAGTTCTTGAGGAATAAAGCCTTCATAAGAAGATAATGATTCAACTTTTACATCTTCACCATATAATAAATCAATAGATGCTTTTAATCCTAAATATGAATCACCTTTTTTGAAGTTTTCATAAGTAGAAGTTTCTGGACACAATACAATTTCAAAATCAAAACTTGAAAATCCATTATCGCTAAATGTGATAGCAAAATTTAATTTTTCAAATCCAACATTTTTAATAGAAGTTAAGATTTCTTGATATGCTTGAGTGTATTCATCAATAGATTCACTAGATTCTTCCGCTCCATCAGCGGTATAAGTTGTATCTTCTTTTTCACTTGACATACTAATATAAATAGGAGTAATTATATTTGCTAATGTAGTTGCGTCAATATTTGCTTCAAAAATATAATTTTCGCTTTGTTGATACATTTTAAATGCTGTAGAATACTTTTCTAAATTTAATGAAGTTAATAATGTTTTAAATTGAACAAATGAATCTGTTAACATAAAATTATCAATTGTATTATCAGTAAATAATGGAAAAACAACTCCAGCAAAATCATTTGAACAATCTAAATAAACTTTTGAATTTTCTGTAGTTATTGATCCTTCTCCACCAATAGTATTAACAAATTTCATAAATTCAGCATTTGAACCATCAACATAATATTTTAAATTATCAAAATATGCTTTTAATTCAATATTGTTAAATTCTAATGTAGTTTTTGATTGATTTTCTCCACGAGTTTCACTTGTATAAGATCCTTTTTCACAAGATATACTTGCAGAACCTTTTAAAGCCGATGCAGTAGTTGCAGTTTTTAATCCACTTACACCAGCATTAACAACTAAATTAGATATTTCAATTGAATTAAATAGCAATACATCATTTTCATAATCTGGAGAAGCATATTTAAAATTATCGATAGTTAACTTTGTTCCTAATTTATCATTACTATCAATTGCTTTTAAACCTTTTTCTAAATGTCCAACACCTTCAGTAAATGCAATTTCTGTTTTTGGTGCTTCGCTAGAAGTTGGTTCTTGACTACAAGAAAATAATAAGATAGCCCCTAATAAAGGTAAAATCACTTTTTTATTCATAGAATAAATCCTCCTTTTGTAATTTTATTATATCATATATGCTTTTAATTACAAAAAAAATATTTTTTATTAAAATTCGACAATTTCTAACCTATTTGATGGAATATTAGTTCTTCCTTCTTTTGCTTGGGGTTTACCATTTAGTTCAACTAAATCACCAGTAAATCCAATATTAATTTTAACAAGTGAAGTACCAACACCATAAATATCAACTGGAACATTATTTTTTTCAAAATCAATAATTTTTTCTTCATCAAAACCAGAAGATACAATTATTTTAACGTAGTTAAATCCTTCTTTATCTAGTGCTTCTCTTAAAGCAAAAATTAATTCTTTACATACACCATGTGGATTAAAAGATGATGTATCTTTATCATCAAAATAATGATCAATTAATGCTTTAGATGTATCAACTCTTACTGCTTTTAATTTTTCTTTTAAGTGTCTAGCAATGATTAAACCATCTCTAACAACATTATTATGATAATCAATTAAAGCCGTAACTTTTTCATTAGGAAATGTTTTTAAATAAAAATCCGCTGCTTTACAAATATCTCCATCACAAATTTGAATTAAAGCGTGTGGCATAGTTCCTAAACCTTTTCCACCCCACCATAATCCCATTGCATCTGTAGAATCTGCTTTTAAACCAGCAACATATGCTGCATATCCATCTCCAATTTGAGTATTATATTCATCTTGTCTATCAGCCATATTGATAATACCTTTGCCATTTAATACTTTCATTACTCGATATGTATTTGTAGCGACAGATGATCTTC
>CAZOAE010000171.1:0-1990 GCA_964577725.1 uncultured Erysipelotrichaceae bacterium
CTTCTGCTGCGGAAAGAAATCCAAATATTATATTTGGTGTTCAAGAGAATCCTGAACTTAATGATCAAATGTTAATTTCTATTGTTGCAACAGAGTTTGATACTGATTTTGATCCTTTCGCAGAAAAACAAGTTGTTACTCCTTTACCAACAATAAAAGAAGATGAAAGTGAAGAAGATGAAGATGATTCAATTCTTCCAGAATTTCTTAATAATTAAGATGATATAAAATGCGACATAATTCGCATTTTTTATTTTGCAAAATAATATTGGTGAGATAATGTCATATTATTTTGATTTAACTTTAGTTAATTGTCTTTTAGTAAGTATTGTTTCTTTATTTTTTATTAAATCTATTACTTTAAAACATATAAGATTTACATTTTATCTTGTCAATGGATTATTAAGTTTTATTCAAATATTATATATTTATTGTAATTTTTATCTTATTTTTATTGTTTATTTTGTATTAAGTTTTTTACTTTTTAAAAAATATTTTTTTGATAATCAATTATTTTATGTAACTGCGTATTTTATTTTTTCTTATTTAATTCAATTTTTAATATTATTATTTTTTAATTGTTTTAAGTTTTATAACGGAATATTTTGTATTGAAAAATCAATAAATGTTTTATATTTATTTTTATATCCTTTAGTCTTAATTGTTATTTATTTAATTACTTTATTTGTTGATAAGTGTTTTCATTTATTAACTTATAAAGATAAAGTTTTTTTAATTATTAATCAAAAAAAGTATGTTTCTAGTGGATATATTGATACTGGAAATACTCTTAAATATAATAATGTTCCAGTTATCTTTTTATGTAAAAATGATAGTAATAAGTTAGTAAATGATAAAAAAATAGTGGTTTCTACGATTAATGGTGAAAAAGAATATCAATATTTTGAAGGGTTAATTTCTATTGGTAATAATACTGATTTTTTCTATGTTTATATTTGCTTAAGTGAAGAAAAATCTTTTAATGGTTGTGATATTTTATTAAATGCTTATTTATTATAATTCGACATTATTTTTAATTTGGAAAATATATTCTAATATTCAAGGAGAATATAAATGGAACGATTATTAAAATTAATAAAAAGATTATTTGAAAAAAATAATAAAGTAAATTATATTAATGGTTCAGAAAATCTTCTTCCCCCTTTAACAAAGGAAGAAGAAGATCATTTTATTGATTTATATCAAAAAGGTGATATATATCGAAGAAATAAATTAATAGAACATAATTTACGATTAGTGGTATATGTAGCAAAAAGATATGAAACTAATTTAACTAATTTAGAAGATTTAATTTCTATTGGTACGATTGGCTTAGTTAAAGCAATTAATACTTTTAAAATGGATAAAAATATTAAGTTAGCAACTTATGCTTCTAAATGTATTGAAAATGAAATATTAATGTATTTAAGAAAAAAATCAAAAAGTAAAGCTGAAATTAGTTTAGATGAACCACTTAAATGTGATTATGATGGTAATGAATTATTATTAGGTGATGTCTTATCAACAAGTGAAAATGAAGTATTAGATTCATTATTTTCAAATGAAGATAAAGCATTCTTATATGAAGCGATTAAAACTTTAAAACCAAGAGAGATTGAAATTCTTTCACTTCGATTTGGTTTAAATGGATATGAAGAATTAACTCAAAAAGAAACCGCGGATAAATTAGGAATATCTCAATCATATATTTCTCGTTTAGAAAAAAGAATTATTAAAAAACTAAAAGAACATTTAAAAGATTATATGAAAGTTTAAAGATTAATTTTTGGGGTAAAATATACTTGGTGATTATGTGGCTAAGTATAAAGTAGAAATAACTGGTTTAAATACCAATAATATTAAAACATTACCAAATAATAAAACATTGGAATTATTAAAAGAATTTAAAGAAACTAATAATCAAAGAATAAGAAATAAATTAATTGAAGGTAATTATAAATTAGTGCTTTCTATTGTTAATAAATTTCAA
>CAZOAE010000172.1:0-1961 GCA_964577725.1 uncultured Erysipelotrichaceae bacterium
TAAACCAAAATTAGTAATGATTGTTTTACCAATATCCGCAAAAGAATCTCTAATATCAATCAATTGACCATCAGTAATTTTTTTAGAATATGCGATTAATGGAACAAATTCACGAGTATGATCAGAGCCTTTAAATGTTGGATCATTACCGTGATCCGCTGTAACAAGAAGTAAATCATCATCTTTTAGATTATTAATTAATTGTTCTAAATCTTTATCAAATTCTTCAATACATTTTCCATATCCTAATGGATTACGACGGTGTCCATATTCCGAATCAAATTCAACTAAATTAACAAAGCATAATCCAGTAAAATCTTTTTTTGCGATATCAATAGTAATTTCCATTCCATTATGATTAGAAATTGATTTATATCCTTCACTAACGCCAACACCATTAAATATATCTTTAATTTTACCAACGCATATAACATCAAAATTATTATCTTTAAGTGTTTCCATATATGTATATGAAGATGGACTTAATGCATAATCGTGTCTATTAGGGGTTCTTTTAAAATTAGAAATATTGTCTCCTATGAATGGTCTAGCAATTACTCTACCAACTTTATATTCTTCTTTTAAACATATTTCACGAGCAACTTCACATAATTTATATAATTCATCAATAGGCACTACTTTTTCATTCGCACATAGTTGTAAAACAGAATCCGCTGATGTATATAAAATTATTTCTCCAGTTTTTAAGTGTCTAGGACCTAAATCTTCAATAATTTTTGTTCCAGAAGCGGAAATATTACCAATATATTTTTTTCCAGTTTTTTCTTCTAATTCATCAATTAATGCTTTTGGAAAGCCAGTTTCAGTAAATGTTTTAAATGGAATTGTAGTTAAAACACCCATCATTTCCCAATGACCAGTCATTGTATCTTTTCCATTTGATGCTTCTTTTAATTTACAAACATAAGAATTAGGGTGTTCAACTTTACTAGTTCCTATAATCTCACTATTTAAGTCATATAAGCCTAATTTATTTAAAGTAGGAATATTTAATCCATTACATACTTGAGATGTATGAACAAAAGTATTTGCTCCTTCATCATTAAATTTTTTTGCATCAGTCATTTCTCCAATTCCCACTGAATCCATAACAATTAAAAATACTCTTTTATATTTCATATTCGCTCCTTTATTTCATATACATATCATACGCAGACTTAATTCTTTTAGTTGATACATGAGTATAAATCTGCGTTGTTGATATATTAGTATGTCCTAACATTTGTTGAACAAATCTTAAATTTGCACCATTTTCTAATAAATGAGTAGCAAAACAATGTCTTAATGTATGTGGACTTACATTTTCAATTATACCAGCCTTTTGAGTATATTGCTTTATATTTTGCCAAAAAAATTGTCTTGTTAAAGGTTTTCCATTTTTATTAATAAATATATATTTACTATTTCGATATGGAGATTTATCTCTAACATCATTAATATATTTTAATAAATATTCTAAAGCAAAATCACTTATTGGTACAAATCTTTCTTTTGCACCCTTTCCAAATATTCTAATTAACCTTTTTTCAATGGATAAATTCTTTTTTTCAATATTAATTAATTCACTAACTCTTAATCCAGAAGCGTACATTAATTCAAGCATAGCACGATCTCTAATTCCATTATCTTTACTCATATCTGGTTGTTCAAATAATAATTCCACTTCTTCATATGAAAGAACTGTTGGTAAAGTTGAAGGTTTTTTAGGCATTTCGATTTGTTTTACATCAACATTTATCATTTTTTCTTTAACTAAAAATAAATAAAATGATTTAACGGTTGAAACACATCTACTAATTGTAGAAATTGCTTTACCATTATTACTTAATATTTCAATAAACTTTTGTATATGTTTAATATTTAAAATACTAGTATCAATATCTTGTTGATAAAAAATACATTTATTAAATAATAATAAATCACTATTATAATTAAGTATT
>CAZOAE010000173.1:0-1951 GCA_964577725.1 uncultured Erysipelotrichaceae bacterium
AATGAAATAGAAAATGTTGATTTAAAAAAGAATGGAACAATTATTCAAATAACTTATTATTTAAAGGAAAAAGAGTATAAGCATTATAGTGAATATGGAAAATATTATGCTAAAAAGGAAGGGATAATTTCTTATATTGATATAGAAGCAGGGAATTTTTTATATTCTACGAATGATTATGTTAAAAAAGATGATTTATTGATTGATGATTATATTTATATTAATGATAAATCTTTATATGTCGGTGGTTTTGGAAAAGTATATGCTTATACTTGGACTATGGTTAGTTTATCTTTAAATACTTATTCTTATGATAAGTTAGAAATGTATTCATTATTATGTTCAAAAGCAAGATATAGTGTTAGTAAGAATTTTGTTGATGATGAAAAGATAGAAAGCGAAAATGTTTTGTCTTATCAATATAATGAAAATAAATCAAGTATTAAGATTCATTATACTTTGTTAGAAAATATTGCAATTTTGAAAAAAAATTAAATAAAATTTTAAAAACTCCCTAATAAATAAAGTAGGAGGGTATTTTTATGAGATTAATACAAGAAGTAGAAAAAAAGCAAATTGTCGGTGGAGATTTAACTGTTGCAGCAGTAATGGCGGTTATGATGGCGGCGATTGCTTCGGTAATTATTTATCGTTTATTTATGTCGGATAAAGGTGGAGCGACATTACCAGGTGGATTTAAGTTTTCGTGGGCTTAATAGATAGATTACCAGTTAATGATAGACCACGAGAAAAGGCAAAAATTTATGGCGTTGAAACATTAACGAATGTTGAATTAATTGCGCTTCTTTTGTGTACTGGTAATAGAAATAATGATGCTTTACAATTAGCACAAGAAATATTAAATGATGCTGGAAGTTTATCTAATTTATGCGATTATAGTATTGCACAGTTAAAAAAATTTAAAGGAATTAAAGAAGTTAAAGCAATAAGAATTAAATCTGGATTTGAACTTCATAAAAGAATTGAAAAAGAAAAAAGACAATCAAAAGATAAGATTAATACTTTAATTGAAGCAGCGTATTTTTTTAAAACTTTAAATTATAATCAATATCAAGAAAATTTATTTATTTTAATGCTTGATGGATCTAATGGAATTATTAATATAAAAAACATTAGTGTGGGTAGCACTAATAGTGTAATTTTTTCTGTTAATAGTATTGTTGGTGAATGTATAAAAATGAATGCAAATAAAATTATTATTGCGCATAATCACCCATCAAATTATGTTTATCCTTCAAAAGAAGATATTGAACAAACAGAACAATTAAAAATGATATGTTCAATTTTAGGAATTTTATTTATTGATCATTTAATTATTGGAGAAAATTCTTATTATTCAATTCAAAAAAAAGAAATTATTGATTATTAGTCAATTTATGAGTATTTTAGACAATATTGATTTCATATAATCGTAATGGTGATAATATGGAAAGTGTTGAAGAAATTAAAAGAAGGCTTAATAAAGAGAATGTTAAAGAAGGTAAAATTATTATCTTTTTTAATGTTATTTTAGTAATGTGTTTAATTTGCTTATGTGGATTAATATATTGTAAAAATGATGAAAATGGTTTATTAATTAAAAATTTATTTGGTGTTGATGTTTCATTTAAAGAATTTAATGAAAATATTAATACAGCGATTAATAATTTATTTAAGATAGAACAAGAAAATAGTGAAGATGATAAATTAGTTTCTAAGATTGATATATACCATAATTTAGGAAATAACAATTATTCAACTGATGATAAAGTAGTAAGAATGTTAGATAATGGTAAGGTTGTTATTTCTTCTTATCAAAATGATTATAAATACTTTATTGTTATAGCGTACGAAAATAATGTTAATGCAATTTATACTTTTATTGATGAAACAACATTAAGTGTCAATAGTGAATTAAATTCAAATGATGTAATAGGTGTTTATAATGGCG
>CAZOAE010000174.1:0-1897 GCA_964577725.1 uncultured Erysipelotrichaceae bacterium
TAAAGAAAATTTTATGCGTTTTTTAAAAGTTTTTTTAATCATTATTGATGTTATTTTGTTTGTTATTTCCATATTTATTTTTATTAGTTTATTTGATATTGAAGATGATAAAATAAATAATATTTTAATAATATCATTATTAATTTTAAGTGCGATTATTTTACTTTTTGTTATTATTAAAGTTGTTAATCCAGAGTTAAAAAGAAGAATCAGTTATCGAGAAAAATTAGAAGATAGTGTTGATAAATTAAAAGAAACTGCATATGAACAAATGAAACCGTTAAACGAATTATTTGATTATAATATGCAATCTCAATTGTTTACTAAGACTGCACCTATTATCAAAATGGATAAGTATTTTGATATTGAAAAATATGAATATTTACATGAAAAGTATAACTTTAATCCTTGTGAAAATAGTAATGAATCAGTTATATTTGTTCAATCTGGAATGATAGAAGGTAATCCGTTTTTATTACAAAAAGTGAAATGTCAAAATATGATTGATCATGTATATACTGGTACTAAAACAATTACTTGGACTGAAAGAGTTAATATTAATGGTAAAAGTCAATATGTCACTCGAAGTCAAGTTTTAACTGCAAGTGTTACTAAACCAATGCCAAATTATTTTTATGAAACTTGGTTAATTTATGGTAATGATGCAGCGGGAGAATTGAACTTTTCTCGAAAACCATCTAATGTAAGTGGTAAAAGTGAAAAAGAAATTGATAAAATTGTAAAAAAAGGAGAAAAGAAACTTGATAATTTAGTTAAAGAAACTTTAACTGATGATAAACCAGGTGCTTATACTAAATTAGGTAATGTTGAATTTGATGTTTTATTTGGTGCTCAAGATCGTGATAATGAAATTCAATTTAGATTATTATTTACTCCACTTGCTCAAAAAAGTATGATTGATTTAATTAAAAATAGTGAACCTTATGGAGATGATTTTTATTTTATTAAGAAAAAGAATTTAAATTATATTCATTCGATTCATATGGATAAATTTAACTTAAATATTGATCCTTCTAATTTTGAAGGTTTTGATTATGATTATATGAAGGATTATTTCATAAATTATAATGAAGAATATTTTAAGTCTTTTTTCTTTAATTTAGCACCAATTCTTGCAATTCCTTTATATCAACAACAAAAACCTATTGAATATATATATAAGAGAAATTATGTTTCTAATTTTACAACTATTGAACATGAAGTTTTAGCAAATAGTTTTGATGATAAATTATTAAGACCAGAAAGAAGTGGAACAGATTTAATTATTAAAACTAAAATTAAGAAAAAACATGATAATGCTGATAATATTATTATAACTTCATTTTCATTTATTCCTGAACATAGAGTTTCTTATATTTCAGTAGCAGGGGGAGATGGAAAAGTTCATAGTGTTCCAGTTGAATGGATTGATTATATCTTAACAAGTAGAGAAAATGAAATGGAAGTTAGTAAATGTGATTTAACTAGAAAAGAATATAAAGAAAAGTGTGATTCTAGTGAGTATAAAGAATTAATTTCAAAATATACTAATGCAGTAGTATATAAAAAAGGATTATTATCATTATTATTGTTTTCATCTATGGATAATAGTGATATTAATAAATTAAATAGCATTTTAAATAAATAGGAGGTAAATGGCTATGGCAAATGAATTAGATGAATTAGTTGATCCAGTAAATCAAGAAGGTAGAGATGTAGGTGTTATTGAAAAACAAATCCAAATTAAAGTTGGTTGGGGTTCAAAATTTTTTGAAATATTGTTATGGGTTTTAGGTATTATTCCAGGTATCGTATTTACAGTTATGAAAGTAAAGGCTGGAGAATATTTATCTAAATTACAACAAAAATTACAACATGATGCTTCACAAATTGATAA
>CAZOAE010000175.1:0-1876 GCA_964577725.1 uncultured Erysipelotrichaceae bacterium
AAAATAAGAGTTATTGATAACAAGAATTACCAATAAATTCTTGTAAAATTGAATTACAAGGTACCCATTTACTATCCATTGATAAAAAATATTTAATGTATTTTAATAGTTTTGATGCTTGAATGTAGTAATTAGAATTTTTATCTATTTTGCTAAGAATTTCTAGCGCATCATTTTTTAATACACAGTGTTCATAAAAAAGTAGTGAGTTAAAGATAAAATCGGCATCTTCTTGGGTTTTATATATCCATTTGAATTCGCCCCTTCTAACACTTGGCCACATAGAAAAAGTTAATTCTGCTGGAGCGTTTCTAAATTTATAATCTCTTACTAATCTTCTAATTAAGCGAATATTAGTTAATGATACAGGGTTATGATTATCAAGGTTGATTTGTTCTTGTGGTGCAATATATATTTTGTATTTTTGTTCTTTTTTTATTAAATAAGTAAGTTTTTCGTTTAAAGCGTGGATTCCTTCAATGATTATTACTTGATTTTCTTTCATTTTATATGTAGGACCAGTAACTCTATATCCTAATTTAAAAGAAAAATGTGGGATTGTTACTTCTTTACCATCAATTAAATCTTTCATATTTTGGTTAAATAAAGGAATATCTAATGCTTCAATTGTTTCTAAATCGGGGTTTCCATCTTCATCTAATGGTACTTCACTTCTTGGTAGATAGTAATCATCTAATGAAATTCTAATTGGTTGAATGCCGTGTGAAAGTAATTCACTTTTTAAACGGTTTGAAAATGTTGTTTTACCACTTGAAGAAGGACCAGCAATACAAATTAATTTTATGGTATCAATTTTTGATTTTAGTATTCTTCCTAAATCGGAAAACATATTATTATGATATGCTTCGCATAAATTAATAAAATCAACATCACCAGATTCTTCGACATGATGATTAATTTTTGCTACTGTTTCAGTATTTACTAAATTTGCCCATTTAAAAGATGCATCAAGGGTTTTACCATATTTTGGTGAAGGTTCAAATGGTGGAATTTCGCCATTATAATCACTTCTAGGGAATTGAATGATAAATCCCCCTTGATATAGTTCTATTTTATATTTTTTGATGTATCCAGTTGAAGGAACCATATATCCATACATATAGTTGTAATATCCATTACAAACATAAAAATGAACAGTTTTTTCTGGGCGATATTTTAATAGATCAATTTTATCAATCATATTAAATCTTTTATAGATATCTATTGCTTCTTCATTTGGAATAATTTTTCTAATAAAAAGATAGTTATTTGCAATAATTTCATCAATTTTGTTTTTTAATTTATCAACAAATTCTTGGTTTACTTCAATATTTTTATTAAGAATAATTCCATAAATTGATCTTGATTCATAATAAGAATATTTTAATTGAATGTTTGGATCAAGTTCATACATTGCCATAGCAACAAGATAGCGGAGAGAATTTTCGTATATGTTCATTGCTTCTTCATTATTAATAGTGAGAAATTCAACTTTAGAATCGTAATGTAATTCATATGTTAATTCTCTAATTCGATTGTTAACTTTTGCACATAGAATTTCTTTATTAGAATTATCAATTAAATCTAATAGTTTAATTTTAGAAGAAAATGTTTCTTTTCTACCTAAAAAATCAACTTCAAAATTACTTTTCATAATATGTCCTTTCTAAGAGTTTTCAGTATTAATATAATATATGAATGATGTAAGATAGTCAAGAATCAATTTTAAAATATGAAAGCCCTTACATTATAGTGTTTCACAATTAAATAATATTTAACAAAAAAATAAAAATGATTAACTTTAAAAAATACCCTTGTAAGGGCGGTGTTTGTTGGTTTAAAATTTAAATGTTATTTGTATCTATATCTTTTTGTT
>CAZOAE010000176.1:0-1861 GCA_964577725.1 uncultured Erysipelotrichaceae bacterium
GGATTTAGGCTGGATGAATGATACATTAAAATATTATGGTAAAGATCCAATTTATCGAAAATATCATCATCATAGTATTACCTTTTCAATGGCTTATTTTTTCTCTGAAAATTTCTTATTACCATTATCTCATGATGAAGTTGTTCATGGTAAAGGAACAATAATTAATAAAATGTGGGGAAATTACGAACAAAAATTTGCTCAATTAAGAAATTTATATACATATATGTGGGCTCATCCAGGAAAGAAACTTAATTTTATGGGTAATGAACTTGCATCATTTGATGAATGGAGTGAAGATAAATCGTTACCTTGGAATTTAAAATCATTTCCTAAACATGATTCAATTTCTAGGTTAGTTCGTGATTTGAATCGTATTTATCAATATGAAAAATCAATGCATATTGAAGAACATAATCCAGCACATTTTCAATGGTTAATGGCGGATAATGCTTCTCAATCAATATATGCGTTTAGAAGAAGTTATGGTAATGAAACATTGGTATT
This sequence comes from uncultured Erysipelotrichaceae bacterium, assembly GCA_964577725.1. GTDB lineage: Bacteria > Bacillota_I > Bacilli_A > RFN20 > CAG-449 > CAG-449. The sequence goes on from CAZOAE010000176.1 coordinate 508, forward strand.
TATATTTAATATGACACCTAATTATTATGAATATATCAATATTGGTGTGCCATTTGAAGGTGAATATGTTGAAATATTTAATTCAGATAAAGATGTTTATGGTGGATATAATCAATATAACGGTTTACCATTAAAAACAATGAATATGTCTTGGTGTAATCAACCTTATACTATATCAATTAAATTAGCTTCATTTGGAGCGTTAATATTAAAAAACATAAAAGGAGATAAAAAATAAATATGTTGAAATTATTTAATACTAAAACTAATTTTAAAAAGGAATTTACAAAAAGAGTTATTGAAAAATATAGTCGTTCATATGATGAATGTGCGATAGAAGAATTGTATGAAGTTCTTGCTTCAATGGTTCGTGATTATGCTTCAAGTGATTTAAAAACTTCTAAAGAATATATTGAAGAAAATCAAAAGAAACAATTAATTTATTTTTCAATGGAATTTTTAATTGGTCGATTATTAACAAATAATATGATTAATTTAGGCATTTATCAAACAGCAAAAGCTGGATTAAAAGATTTAGGTATTGATATTAATGAACTTGAAAATCAAGAAGCAGATGCTGGATTAGGTAATGGTGGTTTAGGTCGACTTGCAGCTTGTTTTTTAGATTCTATTGCTTCTTTAAAATATCCAGGACATGGTAATTGTTTAAGATATCAATATGGATTTTTTAAACAAAAAATTGTTGATGGTAAACAAATTGAAGTTCCAGATCAATGGTTAAAACATGATAATATTTGGGAAGTAAGAAAACCAGAAAAAGCAGTTGATATTGAATTTTATGGTAACGCTGAAACTTATATTGATGTTGATGGTCGAGTAAGAAGTAGAACTGCGAACGCAACTCATATTAAGGCTGTTCCATACGATATTATGGTTATTGGTTATAATAATAAAGTTGTTAATACTTTAAGATTATGGTCTAGTGAGCCAAGTGATGATAAATTACCAAGTAATCAATCATTTTCAGAATACTTAAATTCACTTCAAGAAATTAATATGTGTTTATATCCAGATGATTCTAATGAACATGGTAAAATGTTAAGATTAAGACAACAATATTTCTTAGTTTCTGCTGGTTTAAAATCAATTGTTAGAAGTCATAAGAAGTTATATGGTACTTTAGATAATTTATGTGAAAAGTATGTTTTCCAATTAAATGATACTCATCCAATTCTTTCTATTCCTGAATTAATGCGTATTTTAATGGATGAAGAAGGTTATGGTTGGGATGAATCATGGGCTCAAATTCAAAAATGTATGGCTTATACAAATCACACTGTAATGGCTGAAGCACTTGAAAAATGGCCAGTTCATTATGTTTCAACTTTATTAC
>CAZOAE010000177.1:0-1856 GCA_964577725.1 uncultured Erysipelotrichaceae bacterium
CCGTGATTTGGGCAATTGAACACTCTCATTTTACCATAGGAAGTTTTATTTTTGATTTAACGCTACCGCTTTTTCATTTCTTGCCCACATAGTATGTGGTTTTACGTTGTTCTTCGAACAACATAATAAAAGGTTGTTAATTTTCATTAATCACCCCATAAGATTTTACAGAACTTAAACAAATGAGTTAGTGGAACTAATTATGAATAGTATCATTAAGACGAAAGCCTACCTTAGTTCCACTTTAATTCGAAGGGCTATACCTATTAAACTCTCCCTTCATTATATATAACTTATTTAAATAATAAAAAAGTGCTAAAAATAAATTTTTTTAATATTTTTCTTTAAATCATATTAAAAAATACTGTTTTCTTCTTAAAATAATGCTTAATTAATAAATATTTTATGCTCTATCAATTAATAATATTATTATTTTTTTCATACTATCAAGTATGAATAATGAAGAAATCAAAAACTATGCAAATTTCCTTAATAAACTATCTGGAAACGAACTTGCAATTATTGCAATGATTTCTGGTTATTATTTATCGCAAAATTTAACACCAGAACAGCAAAATTCAATAGGCAATTTTCTTGAAGCTGTTGGTCAAATTATGCTATGTATTGGCGCTCAAAATCAAAATATTGAATCTGTTAATCAAAATAAAAATCCTTTTTCATTTTGATTTCTTTTTTCTATATCTTCTCCATTTACCTAAATCAACTTTATATTCTTTGACATATGGTTCTTCTTGGGGACCACATTGAGATTCATCATAAATAATATCTTCTCCCGCTATTTCGTTTAAAGTATCAATTTCTTTTTGAATAAAATTACTTTCAAATAAACTCTTTTTCATTTAATCACCTAAAAGTATTTATTCCCCTTATAAATAATAATTATTCAATAAAAAAATCTAAAACATCTTTATACACTATTTCGTTATTAATTTCATTTAATATCTCGTGTCTCATTTTTTCATAGCCAATTTTCTTAATATTATTAAATCCTGCTTTTTTCAAACGATTATACGAATCTTGCGTACCTTTTTCGTACCCAGCACAAGGATCATCATTACCACTTATTAAAAGAATTTTTAAATCTTGATTAATATTTTTATATTTTTTTATATTTCCCATTCTTTTCATTAATTTTAATAACTCTCTATAACCAGATGATGTAAATCCAAATCCACACAAAGGGTTATCTTTATAATCTAATAAATTTTTTTGATTATAACTAATCCAATCAATAGGGGTTTTCGGCTCTTTGATACACTTATTAAAAGCACCAGTAGTTAAATTTCTAAGTAATTTCGATTTCGATTTCTTTCCCTTAAAAAAGCAAATAATATTAGCAAGAAATAAACCTAATCCTACCATAGATTGATAGTAAGGATAACCACATAAAACAACTTTTGAATATTCATTAGAATACTCTTGTAAAAGAACTCTAGTTATAATTGTTCCCATAGAATGGCTAAATAAATAGTATTTTTGATTAGGAAACAATTTACCAATATAATTTCTAATTGTTACCATATCATCAATTAAATAATTATCTCCGTTTTTATCATTAAAAAATCCTAACTGAGAACAATTTTTCCCATGTCCACGCATATCAGCGGTAATAACAGTGAAACCATTATGTAATAGAAAATTTGCAAAATTTTCATATCTAGTTTGAGTTTCTTCCATTCCATGTGCTATTTGAATTACACCTTTTGCATTCTCACATTCAAAAATATGTAAACATAATTGATAGTTATCTTTTGCACTAATAAAAATTTCTTTCATCTTGATCACCTTATATCTATATGATAATCATAAAATGCTAAAAAAAACTATAAAATTTT
>CAZOAE010000178.1:0-1815 GCA_964577725.1 uncultured Erysipelotrichaceae bacterium
ATTAGTACCATATATTGAAGAAATAGGAAATGATACTAATTTTACAAACGCAATGGGTTCATATTCACAAAATAAACCAAAAGAAGAAAACATATATATGAACTTTTATAAAAATTGTATGTTGATAAATGATGAGATAAAAGATTATGAATATAAAGAGCAATTTATTGAACATTATATATATCAAAAAAATGAAATAACAATAGAATATAAATTTAAAAAATATAGTTATGAATTAAACGAAACTAAAAGAATAAATAGTGAAGATTTATTTAATAAAATTGATGTTTCATTAATTAATTTGCTAAAAAATAATTTAGAAATAAATATTAAAGAAAATGAAAAAGTATTATTTGAAAAAAGTAAAAAGAAGAAAACTAAGAAAAGAATAACTTTATTTATATTAATGCTTATTATTGAGTATTTAATAATTGGTGGGAATTTATATTTATTTTATAATGAATATATTGAAATAGATGGAATTATAGGAACATATTTTTTTGCACATATTAGCACTTATATAATACTTCTTTTTTCGTTAAATTTTGATAATATAGATTCTAGTAATTCTAACTATGGGATACCGATGGGAATTTGCGCAATGGATCATATTTTTCCTAAACTAGTTATGAGAATATGGTTGTTTGTTATAATATTTAAAACTGGATTTTTTGGTGTTTATGATTATGGCTTTACTGCTGGTGGTATGGGAATTTTAATTTGTCTTGGATTTGAAGCGGCGTCAATTGCTATATCGTTTATAATAATGTATATTTTTGATTTGATATTAAAAATAAAAGAGAAAAGAAAAAATAATTCATAATATTAAATATATTTTTCAATTTACTAATTACTATTAGTGTATTTTTTAATTGCTAAAATCGTTTAAAAAGTTGACATATTAACTTGTTAATATGATAATTTTATTTAGTGAGGTAATCATATGTTGGAGCGTATTAAACAAATTTTTGAAGAAGCAAAAAAATATATTGAAAGTAGTAATGATCTTGATGCTTTAAATAATTGTAAAAATATTTATCTTTCTAAGAAAAGTGAATTAATGTCTTTTATGGGAAAGATGAGAGATTTGCTTCCAGAAGAAAAGGCAAAGTTTGGTCAAACAATTAATGAAGTTAAGAATAATATTTCTTCTTTAATTGAAGCAAAGAAAAAAGAACTTGAAGAAAGAAAATTAAATGAAAAATTAGAAAAAGAAGTTATTGATATTACTTTACCAGCGAATAATATGAAGCGTGGTAGTAAGCATCTTTTTAATTCTATTGTTGATGAAGTTAGTCAAATTTTTATTGGTATGGGTTATAAAATTGCTGAAGGTCCAGAAGTTGAAACTGATGAATTTAATTTTGAGTTGTTGAATGTTCCAAAAGGTCACCCAGCAAGAGATATGCAAGATACTTTTTTTATTGATGATGTAAATTTATTAAGGTCTCAAACATCTCCAGTTCAAGCAAGAGTTATGCTTGAAGCAAAAGGTGTTGGACCAATTAAAATTATTTCTCCAGGTAAGGTTTATCGCCGTGATGATGATGCAACTCATTCACATCAATTTGGTCAAATTGAAGGATTAGTTATTGATAAAAATATTTCTTTATCTGATTTAATGGGTACTTTACAACTTTTTGCTAGAAGTATGTTTGGGGAAAAAAGAGAAGTTAGAATGCGTTCATCATATTTTCCATTTACTGAACCATCAGTTGAAGTAGATATTTCTTGTTTTGAATGTGGTGGTAAAGGATGTTCATTATGTAAAGGTACTGGTTGGATAGAGATATTAGGCGCTGGTATGGTCCACCC
>CAZOAE010000179.1:0-1782 GCA_964577725.1 uncultured Erysipelotrichaceae bacterium
ATCTTTAGCGAAAATATACGAATAATTCATTACTTCATCTTTATTATCATTCATGACAAATTTACCGCCTGCTTTTAAATTTTTTAAGCTAGGTTTCGCAGTTAAAACACATATGACTAAAACACTTTGTGATGCAGAGTGTTTCGCGCCTTATCCTGTTTCTAAAAAGTTGTAATTATGTGTCACAAATTTGAAATTTTTTTTAATTTGTGACACATAATAAATATTAATTTATTAGTTTTACATAATTTATAATATCGTCTATAATATTAATTCTTTCATCTAAATCAGTGGTAATAAATTTTTCTTTAAAAATTAAATACTCTTTTGGCAACTTTTCAATATTCTTTTTTCCAGTAAATATATACACCAACATAAAACCAATAGAATATACTTCGTTAATAAAACTATAATTTGAAAATTCATCTAAACAAGAATCAACAAATGTACCCTTAATACTGCTATCGCTATAAGTTATTTGATTTAACTTATCCTATAAGAGGCTTTTTATTTGCATCATTTTGCTCTACATAATAAAAAAGAAAAACCATATATATATAAAGTGGCTTTCCTTTTTAACAACCAATATACTTATAATATTTTTTTCATTTTCTTTAATATTTTTTTGTTAATTCTATTCAAATTTGATGGTCTGAAGCAATGTGTATCACTAGCAACAAAATCAACAAGATCATATTTTAACAACTTCTTAACAAATTTATATTCTCTTTTATCTGTTAATTTTAATAAAGAATCAGCATTAACTTGAATTAATGCACCTTCATTTTTTAATTCTAAAACCTTATCAAAAGTCATCCATTCATATCTTTCTACATGAGCAATAATTACCTTATAATCATAACATGAAAAACTATAAATTAATTCTCCTAAATCATCTATTTCACGTGAAAAAGGAAATTCTATTAAAACATATTGGGAATTATTCATTGTTAATAATTGATTATTATTTAACATTTCAATAATGTCTTCATTACCCGTATATAATATTTCTTGTCCTAAATATAAAGTTACTGGAAGATTTAATTTTTTTGCTTCTTTAACTAATAAATTAAAATTTTCTTTTATCTCAGCAATTGATTTTTCATATTTTCCTTTAATATAATGTGGCGTACAATATATAGTTGATACGCCAATTGATAATTCATGTTTTAGCATTAAAATAGCATTATCTAATGAAGCACAACCATCATCAACGAATGGAATAATATGAGTATGAATATCTACCATATGTGCATCACCTTTAATTAATTATTTATTTTTTGTCGTTACCATAAGCTTGGAAATAATATGAGTATTTTCCATTATAATAATCTTTAGAATTCTTTAAAAGATCCGTTACTACACAACCTAATAAATTAACTTTATTACTCTTTAAAATCTTAATAGCTTCACGAGCAGCTGTTCTATCAGTATATTTATTAGATACCAAAAAGATACAACCATCAGTTAATTTAGAAATAGCTAGAGCATCTGAAACTGCAAGTATTGGTGGACAATCAATAATAATATAATCATATATCTTTCTTAATTGTTCAACAATTTTAACTAATTCAGTTGAAGATAATATGGCAGAAGGATAAGGTGTTTTAGTTCCTCTATTAATTATATCAAATGGATATCCATCTTTTGATTTTATTGATTTTTCTAATTCAATTTTTTTAGCAACAACATCAATCAAGCCATTTTTATTTTCAATTTTAAATACTCTATGCAATTTTGCTCTTCTAAAATCCATATCTACTACACCTACTTTTTTATTAT
>CAZOAE010000180.1:0-1707 GCA_964577725.1 uncultured Erysipelotrichaceae bacterium
TATAAATATTATATAAAAATTAATTTTAATTTATTTATTAATTTAATAAATAAGATAAAATTTTTGATATTGATTAAATCTTGATAAATGTTATAATTTAATTGCAAATCATAATGATTGCAAAATGAGGAGAAATAATATGAAGAAAACAAAATTATTAGCGTTATTTAGCACTGCACTTTTACTTGTTTCTTGTGGGGGAACAAAATACACAAATTCAAGTGAAACAAAAATTGGTACTTTTGCTGCGACTGTTAATGAAGAATTTTACGCTCGTAGTGATTCATTCACTTACAAAGCAAAAACAATTTTTACAATTAGTGAAGTTACAATTACTCAAGAAAATACTGAAGAAGGTCTATTAGAAAATACTGAAATAGATAATACTTTTAAGACTTTAACAAAAAAAGATTCAGTTAAAATGTCATTTAAAGGTGATGAATCTAACATTGATACTGCGAAAAAAATATTAAGAACATTGTATGTTTTATCATATACTGATGCTGAACTTAATGATTTAATGAGTGGTAAAAAAGTAACTAAATCATACGAAGAAGGTAAATATGTTACTCATTATGTAAGTGTTGATACAGAAAATTCAACATTTGCTAGACTTTAGTTAATTATATTGTAAGTATTACTATAAAGATAGAGATGAATAAAACTCTATCTTTTTATTTATCTTTTTTGTAAATTTGTTATAATTTTTGTGTATGAAAGTGTTATTACAAGTTGTTAAGCAAGCAAAATGTATTATTGATAATAAAATATATTCTTCAATAGATAAAGGATTTCTTTTTTTTGTAGGACATAATTATTTCGATAATGAAGAAATTATGAAAAAAACAATTAATAAAGCGTGTTCTTTAAGATTATTTGAAGATAGTAATGGTAAAACTAATTTATCATTAGATGATGTTGGTGGTAAGATTTTATGTATTTCGCAATTTACTTTATATGCAGATGTTAAAAAAGGTAGAAGACCATCTTTTGTAAATGCGGCAAAAGGAGAAATTAGTGAACCATTGTATTTAAAAACAATTGAGTATATTAAAGAATTAGGTTATGAATGTGAAACTGGTGTTTTTGGTGCTGATATGAAAATTGATTTAATTAATGATGGACCAATGACAATCATTATTGATAGCGAGGATTTATAGATGAAAAAGAAAGTTATGATTGGATTATCTGGTGGTGTTGATTCAGCAGTTGCTGCGTATTTACTTATTAAGCAAGGTTATGATGTTGCTGGTGGTTTTATGCGAAATTGGGATTCTTTTGCTAATAATGATTTTTTAGGTAATCCTACAGTTAATGATGATGTTTGTCCCCAAGAAAAAGATTATTTAGATGCTAAAATGGTCGCCGATAAATTAGGAATTGAATTATTTAGAATTGATTTTGTTAAAGAGTATTGGGATTATGTTTTTACATATTTTTTAGATGAATATAAAAAAGGAAGAACTCCTAATCCAGATATTTTTTGTAATAAATATATTAAATTTGAAACTTTTAGAAAATTTGCAAAAGAAAAAGGATATGATTTTATTGCTATGGGGCATTACGCTAAAAAAGTAATTAAAGATGATATTTGTTATTTATGTAAAAGTTATGATACTAATAAAGATCAAACATATTTTTTATCACAAATTAATTATGAACAATTAAAAGATAGTTTATTTCCGTTAGGGGATATTGATAAAAGGG
>CAZOAE010000181.1:0-1171 GCA_964577725.1 uncultured Erysipelotrichaceae bacterium
TGATTTATGGTGATTATGATTGTGATGGTATATCCGCGACTTCCATTATGGTTAAAATGTTTTCATATTTGAATGTTAAGGTTGGTTATTATATTCCATCTCGTTATCTTGATGGATATGGAATTAATCTTAATCGTGCTGAAGAAATATATAAAAAAGGTTATAATTTAGTTATTACAGTTGATAATGGTGTTGCGGCATATGAACCTATTAAGTTTTTAACTGATAAAGGTGTTGATGTTATTTTAACTGATCATCATGAAATTACTAGAGAATTACCACCTTGTTATACAATTGTTCACCCAGATTTAAAGGTTAATAATAATTTATTAAAGCAATGTGGAGCGTATGTTGCTTTTATGTTATCTATTAAGTTATTAAATAGAATTGATGATTATTTATTAGTTCTAGCAATGCAAGCAACAATTTCAGATATGATGCCTTTAATATCGTATAATCGTGATTTAGTAAAATTAGGTTTAAAGATTATTAATCAGCATATTGAATATCCCCAAAGAAGGTTATCAATGGATACTATTATTGATGAAGATTCATTTGGCTTTCAAATATGTCCTAAAATTAACGCATTTGGTAGAATTAGAGAAGATACATCAGTTAACGATATGGTTTTGTTTTTTGTTACAGATGATAAAAAAAGGCAAGATTGTTTAGTTAGGGAAATTGAATCTATAAATGAGCAAAGAAAAAAATTATTAAATTTTGCAATTAAAAAAATTGATTTTTCATTATATGAAAATTGTAATATAATCGTTGAACGATTTGATAATATTAGTGAAGGTGTAATAGGTTTAGTGGCTTCAAAAATTTTAAATGAAACTAATAAACCAACAATAGTTTTTACTAAGGTAAATAATGAAAATGTTTTAAAAGGTTCGGCTAGATCAATAAATGGTTTTTCTTTAAGTGAAGCATTTGAAAATTTAAAAGACATTTTATTAGTTTATGGTGGTCACGAAGAAGCGGGCGGATTATCTATTAATGAAGATAATTATGAATTATTTAAAAGTAGAATTAATTTATTATGTAATAAAATAGAAGTTTCACAATGTGATTATGTATCGCTTGATAAAGAAGATGTTAATTTTGATAATTATCAATTTTTAAAATCTTTATCTCCTTTTGGTATGGATTTTAAAAAACCAGTGTTTTA
>CAZOAE010000181.1:1181-1695 GCA_964577725.1 uncultured Erysipelotrichaceae bacterium
TATTTAGAAATTGAAAATAAAAATATATATTTTATTGGTAAAGAAAAGAACCATATAAAAGGATATTTATCATCTAAAGCAAGTTTTATTGGTTTTTCTTGTGCTGATATGATAAATGGTAATATGATAAAAACAATTGGAAATATTAATTATGATTCTTTTAAAAAACAAGATAATGTTGTTTATCAAATAAGTAAAATTATTTAATGATAAATTTATAGGATTAATATTTTTTAATTAAACATATTATAAATCTAAACTATTGGGATTTAATAAGAAATCAAGAATGTTTATAATTAAATAACCTTTTTCGTTTCGCCAATAATTCCCTAAATCTTGAGTAACAATTATTTTTTTAAATGAATCATCAATTCTATCTAATGAAGATGTTTCTTGAATCATTTTTTCTTCATCTGGAATTGAAAATGCTGATTGAATGTAGTAGCGGTTACTACCTTTATTACAAATAAAATCAACTTCTAATTGAACTAATTGTTGTTTTTTATCTTTATTT
>CAZOAE010000182.1:0-1686 GCA_964577725.1 uncultured Erysipelotrichaceae bacterium
TGTCGCTATTTCACGGAATTTTCCTTGATTATATTATTTTAGGTGGTATGCCAGCGGTAGTTAATGAGTACATTAAAAAAGGAACTTTTGAAGGATCTCTTGATTCTCAACATCAACTTATTATGGATTATAAAGAAGATATCCGCAAATACGCTGAAGGATTAGACCAAACAAGAATATTAAATGTATTTAATAGTATCCCATCACAATTAGCAAAAGAAAACAAAAAATTTCAAATTTCTAAAATTGAACACGGCGCTCGTTTTAAAGATTATCGTGGTTGTGCCGAGTGGTTAGTGGATGCTGGTATAGTCAACATTTGCTATTGTTTAGATTTTCCAGAATTACCATTATCTGGAAATTGTGACACTAATAAATTTAAGTTGTATTTTGCAGACACTGGCTTACTAGTATCACTACTAGACGAAGAATCTCAATTAGATTTACGGGCGAACAAAAATCTCAATGTATATAAAGGAGCATTGTATGAAAACATAGTTGGTGAAGCACTAATAAAATCTAACTACAAATTATATTATTATAAAAGAGAAGATGGAACACTCGAAGCAGATTTTTTTATTCGCTCAACCAATAATTTAATTCCAATTGAAGTAAAAGCAAAAAGTGGAAAATCTAAATCTATGTATACTCTAATTTCTTCTAATAAATATGAAGATATTGCTTATGGATTCAAATTTTCATCTAGCAACATAGGTTATAATCAAAAAATATACACATTTCCTTATTTCTGTGCATTTTTACTTAAACGATTTATGGAAACATTTAAAAATATAGAAGAAAATTAATTGTAATTAATAAATCAAAGTTTATTTTATATCTCTTTTTTTAGAACTTGATGACACCTTCTACATCTTGGCTCATATGTTTCATTCGCACCAACAATAACAATTGGATCATCAAAAAATGCTGGTTTTCCATTTACAATTCGTTGAGTTCTTGTTGCATTTTCTCCACAGCAAACACATATCGCAGTTAATTTAGTTACTGATTCCGCTCTTGCTAATAAATCTGGCATTATTGAAAATGGTTCTCCCCTAAAATCTAAATCTAAACCACCTACAATTACCCTTATTCCTTTATCAGCCAAAGTAGTACATACATTTACAATTTCATCATCTAAAAATTGAACTTCATCAATCACTACTGCATATGTTTCTTCATCTAAGTAATCATATATTTCTCTAGACTTATTAATAACAAATGATTTCTTTTTATTTTTATTATGTGAAACAATTTCATCTATAGAATATCTATTATCAATTTTTGGTTTGAAACATAAAACTTTCTTTTTTGCATATTCAATTCTTCTTATTCTTCTAATAATTTCTTCACTTTTACCCGCAAACATTGGTCCACATATAACTTCTATTGATCCTGTCTTGTTCATCTTCTTTACTCCTATATTCATTCTTATTTATTGTGAATATTTTAAATTGCAAAATCAATTATTTCTAATAAACATTTTTTATTTATTTGTTTTAATTTACTATTATTAATCACATCTATCATTTGATTAATATCTTTACTTTCATTTATTTGATAGAAAATATCATTTCTAAATATATTACTATCATCAAGATATTTTAATCTTCTTATTAAATATCTTTTTGATAATGAAAGATTATCTTCTTTTTTAATTTTATAAGTTATTATTACTTCTTTATC
>CAZOAE010000183.1:0-1686 GCA_964577725.1 uncultured Erysipelotrichaceae bacterium
TTAAAAATCTTCAAGAAGGTGGTTTATTAATTATATATAAAGGAAAAGAAATAGAACCATATAAAGAAATTAATATTATAATTAATCCAAGTAATAATCCTTTAACTTATGATTTAGGAGATTATTATACTGCAATATGTAATGAAAATGGATATTTGAATGAAGGTATCCATGTTAAACTTGTTCAAGCATCACCAATATCATTAAATATTTTATATAAAGATTAATGGGAAAATTATAGAACGCATTTGGGATTTAGCCTTAATGAAATGATGTATCATTTTATTAAGGGAGGTGAATTATGATAAATCATATTTCTTTAACTGCAATATTATGTGAAAAAGATGATTCAATTTATCGAAAAGCAAAAATAATTAGAAACTATAAAAATATTGATGGTTATTTTGAAGAAGACATAATTAATTGTATTATGTGGACTAGAAATAATAAAAATGCTTTATTTTCATATAATGAAGGTACTTTTGTTGCAATTGATGGTAGAATTGAAGTTATTGAAGGAAATACTTGTGTTGTTGTTGAACAAATTATGTATCTTGCTTCAAATACAATGAATTATGTTAATAAAGAAGGTGTTTAAATGTTTAAATTAACAAAAACTATTATTAAATTACTTCCTATGTTAGTTACTAAATGGGGATTATTTAGAAAAAATTATCGTAATAGATATAAAACTTCTTCAATAAAAAGATACAACGATTTAAGAAATGCAGTAATTAAATTTTCTAAGAAAATGAATATTGAATTAATTGCTTCTGGAAACACAAAATTACCTTGTGAAAGATCTTTTGTTTTAACACCAAATCATCAATCTGCTTTAGATGCTGTATTTATGATTCAATTTATGGAACAAAATTTAGCATTTGTTTCTAAAATTGAAAACTTAAAATTATTTTATATTGGTAAAACAATTGGAAGTATTGATTGTGTTTATTTACAAAGAGATAATTTAAGACAAGAAATTAAAGTAATGAAGGAAGTAAAAGAATCATTACTTAATGACAATAAAAAATGGGTTATTTTCCCTGAAGGAACTAGAACACATAAAGAAAATTATGAGATGAATGAATTTAAGGCAGGTTCATTTAAAATGGCTTCTCAAGCAAAAGTTGATATTTATCCAGTTGCTATGTGGGGTTGTTTTAGAGTTTTAGATTTTAAAAATGATAAATTTAAAAAATATCCTATATACATTCATATATGTGATCCAATTAAATATGATGAATATAAAGATTTATCAACTGTTGAATTAAGTGATTTAGTTCATTCTATCGTGGAAAATAAAGTTAATGAATTAAGAAAAATTGATGAAGAAAATTTAGATAAGTATCTTAAATAAGTTATAAATAGTGCCGATTAAAAATGTCGAATTGTGCCGAACAAAAATATGAAATTATGCCGATTAGATATTAAAAAGTTAAAACAAAAGTGTTATATAAACTAATAAATGTAAAAAAACATATAGTTTATTGTTTAACAAATAAAAGTATTTAAAAAGCACTGTTATATTAACAGTGAAATTTATTAAATAAAATTATAATTATTTTCTATTAAATCTTTTTAACGCTGAAGAAATTTATATTTGTATCGCTTAGAATCTCAAATCCATATTCTTTAAATTTTATAATTGCATTATTTATAATATCAGTTTTTACTTGTTTTAAAGTT
>CAZOAE010000184.1:0-1685 GCA_964577725.1 uncultured Erysipelotrichaceae bacterium
AACTATAAAAAAAAACTGATTAAATTCACTGATTTAATCAATTTTTTATTTAAACATAATTTTTATTTATTTTTATTTGAAAAATATTGTTGCCATCTCCAAGAATCACGACAAGCATCAACAATTGTTCTTGTTGCTTTCCAATTTAATTCTTTATTTGCTTTTGAACAATCAGCATAACATTCTGCAATATCTCCAGGACGGCGATCAACTATTTGATAAGGAACTTTAACACCATTTGCTTCTTCAAATGCTTTAACTAATTCAAGAACTGATGTTCCTTTTCCTGTACCTAAATTATAAATAACTAATCCAGAATTCGTATGAAGTTTATTGATTGAAGCAATATGACCTAACGCTAAATCAACAACATGAATATAATCTCTAACTCCAGTACCATCTTCAGTAGGATAATCATTACCAAATACACTCAAATGATCTCTTTGACCAACTGCGACTTGAGTAACATATGGCATTAAATTATTAGGAATACCATTTGGTGCTTCACCGATTAAACCACATTCATTCGCGCCAATTGGATTAAAATATCTTAAAATAGCAATATTCATTTCTGGGTGAACTTTATAAACATCTTGTAAAATTCCTTCAATAATTAATTTTGTTGTTCCATATGGATTAGTTGTTCCACCAATTTCATCACTTTCAAAAATAGGAACTCTTTTTGGTGTACCATATACTGTTGCTGAAGATGAAAATATGATATTTTTAACACCATATTTAATCATAGAATTTAATAAATTAATCGTACTTAATAAATTATTTTCATAATACATTAAAGGTTTAGCAACAGATTCTCCAACAGCCTTATAACCTGCAAAATGAATAACATCTTCAATATCTTTATTTTCTTCAAATATTTTTTCTAAATTTTCCTTATCACATAAATCAACTTGATAAAATTTAACAACTTTACCAGTAATTTCTTTAATTTGATCAATCATTTCAATTTTTGCATTAGAAAGATTATCAACAACAATTGGTGTGTAACCTTGCTTTATTAATTCAACAACAGTATGTGAACCAATATAACCTAAACCACCAGTGACTAAAATAGACATATTATATTTCTCCTCTTTTTCTTACAATTTAATTATACAAAGATTAAACAATAAAATACATATTTATTCTCTTAATTTTTAAAAAATTATCTTTTTAAACTTTTTAAAAACTTCTTTTTTTCACCACTAATTCGATAACTTTCAATTGCTTTTTGAATTGTTTTATTACGAACCCATATATCTAACTTATTTTCCACTAAATAAATGATAGTTTTATCATACTGTTTTGCTAAACTAGTAGCAAAAAACCAACTAATACCCATTTTAACATAATAATCGTTATTATTAATTTTACTAACATAAAACAAATATTCATCTTTAAAATCTTCATCTAAAAAATATTTCATCAACATATTAATTCCAAATCTAATTACATAAGTTTGATTACTATTCAACCATTTTTTTATATGAGATAAAAATAAATCTTTATTTTTAAGTAATAGTTTAACAGAAAGTAAATCACAAGTTGCCCAATTATCAATATATGGTAAAAATTTTTCTAATTCATTTAAACACCTATCATAATCTTTTATATTTTCAATCAAAAAAGCGTGAAAATTATTTTCTTCATAATAATAATGTGGTAAAGAATTAAAATAATCTTCA
>CAZOAE010000185.1:0-1672 GCA_964577725.1 uncultured Erysipelotrichaceae bacterium
ATAAATTAAGTTTTGATATTACAAAAGATAATAATGATGAATTTGAAGAAGAATTAAAATCATTAAGAGATGTAAAATTACCAGAGTATCGTTTAAAAATTGAAGATGCTAGACAAAAAGCAACAAAAGAATTTAAAGATGACTTTATATTTAAGTTAAAAACATCTATTGAACAAGTTAGAACTCAAATTGATGAATTAAACGAAGCATTAAAAGATGCTAAATTTGGTCAAGATTCATATGAATTTACAGTAAATGCTAATCCACAATATATTGATTATTATAATATGATTACTGATGAATTACTTTTAGAAGTTGGTTCAGATGAAGATGCTTTCTTAGAAAGACATAAAGATATAATGGATAATTTATTTAGAATGATTGGTGATGGTAGTGAAGGTAAAGATAAATCTTCTGTAATTGCTCAAAATGTGGAAAAATTTACTGATTATCGTACATATTTAGTATTTGACTTAAAAGTTAAAAAACAAGATGGAAGGATTTATTCTTTGGCAAGAAATATTAAAAAAGCATCTGGTGGTGAAACTCAAACACCATTCTATATTTCAATTCTTGCATCATTTTCACAATTATATCGTGTAAAAGCAAGTTCAAGTATTTCAAATTGTACTAGATTAGTTGTTTTTGATGAAGCATTCTCAAAAATGGATAGAAACAGAATTGTTGAAGCAATTAAGATTTTAAAACAATTTGATCTTCAAGTAATTCTTTCCGCTCCACCAGAAAAAGTAAACGATATTTCAAAAATTGTTGATCAAACTTTAATTGTTACTCGACATAATAATCGTTCATTTATTGATTTATACAAAATAAAGTAATAAAATAGAAAAGAAGGTAATTTAAAAAAAGGAGATATTTATGGATATATTATTTGCATTTCTTAATTATTTAATATTATTCATTTTAATTATGATTTTTGCGTGTATCCATATATGGGTAGGAAGAAAGTGTAGTGTTATAACTACTTTTAGTCTATATTCTGTGCTTAGTAGTGTTATTTTATTAGGATTATCCAATGATATATTTATGAATTTAAACTTTTTTGATGGTTTAGGTGAAATGATAACTAACTTTTTTGCTTCTTTTATTTCTTTATTTTCGATTTTATATACATATTTTATTAATTTTATTTTATCTATCTTTAAAGTATTTAGTGAAGATGTTTCGGCAGTGCAAACATTTTTAAGTAATGCGATATTCTGTATTGCATTAAATGTTGTTTTATTTATAATTTGTTTAATTTTATTTAGAAAAAAGAATAAAAATAAAATTGAAAGAAGTAGATATTGCGATTAATTTATAATTATTAAATATTGGAATTAGGTAACTAGATTGTTAGTTACCTTTTTTTGTTGCATTATGTTTATTTAGTGTTTATAATATAATTAGATTTACCAAAAAGGTAAAATAAAATAAGAATAGGAGCGCCAATAAAGGCAGATAATAAAAAATGAAGATATCATATAAAAATTTGAAAATTAAAAAGTTATGTACAGATGAAAAGACTGCGATTAGAAATATTGGGTATGAAGTTACAAATAAATTATTCTCGGTATTAAATTTGATAAAAGAATCTAAGAATTTAAAAGATATATTGGCTTTACCACAATATAAATTACATTCTTTAAAGGGAAATCTTAAAAATCAATAT
>CAZOAE010000186.1:0-1658 GCA_964577725.1 uncultured Erysipelotrichaceae bacterium
TTAAATTATAGTATTAAAAATAATATTGATAATAATTTCACTAATTATATAAATTACAATATGTTAGAAGTAAGTGTTGTTGAGAATATTAATAAAAAAGATAATGGGATTGTTTTAACAAAAATGAAAAGACCAGATGTTCAAGTTTTAAATGATAAACTTAAAAATTGGGATTATCAATTAACATATAATTTAAGTGATTTATTAAAAAATTCAATTTTTACTAAAAATAATAAAAAAATAGAAGTTAATTTTGCTCCATTTAATAAAATTAATAATACTAATTATTCTAATTATCAAAATATGGTTGATAATATGGATTATCAAACTGTTTTTGTGAATGAATCTGCTTATAAATTAATAAATAATAGTGTCGATATTAATATAAAAAAGAGTATTTTAACTTATGATTCTTTTTATAATAAGGCAATAGATAATATTGATATTAGTTATGAATTAAAAGTTGTTAAAGTAATTGAAGAATTTGAATTATTCGAACAACCGACAATTTATTATCATTATCAATCATATAAAGATTATTTATCAAGAATTACTTTAACTAATGCTTCTAGTTTATTAGCTAGAAAAGTTACTATTTTTGATCGTTATTCTTCATTATCTTTAAATGATGAAAGTTTATCATCATATTCATATTTACTATGGTTAAATCAAAATGATGTTATTGAATTAAAAGATATGTTAGAAAAATATGGTTATGAAATTTCTTCTGTCCCTTTACAAAATAAAAAACAAATTGAAAATGTTTTATTAGTTGCTAGTGATGTGATTAATTTATTTTTAATTATTTGTTTTGTAATAGTTTTTTCTTTGATTAGTATGATTATATATTCAATGATTAGGGATCGAAAAAAAGAAATTGTTTTATATAAAATAAATGGAATAAAAAATAATGAAATAAGAAGAATAATATGTTTAGATTCACTATTAATAAGTGGTATAACCATTATTTTATTAATTAGTTTCAAAGATATTATTCTTAAACTTATTAATGAATATATAAAAAAATATATTTTAATAAATGATTTTTTACAAATTAATTTTTATTCGTTGCTATTTATAATCATAATGGCATTGAGTATAGGTTATTTATTTAGTTTAATTCCGTATTTTTGCTTTAATAAAACAAAAGAAAGTGAACTAATAAGATGATAAGAGTTAATAATTTAATAAAAAAGTATGGTAGTAATATAGTTTTAAATAATATTAATTGTACTTTTAGTAATGGATTAATTGGTTTAGTAGGAACTTCTGGTGAAGGAAAAACAACATTATTAAATATTCTTTCTTTAAATGATGATGATTATCAAGGAAATATCTTTTTTAATGGTATTGAATATAAAAGTATTAAAGAAAAAGAAGATTTTAGAAAAAATAATTTTGGTTTTGTATTTCAAAATCCAATTTTATTTGATGATTTAAGTGTTATTGATAATATTTGTTATGATGAAAAACAAGATATCACTAATAAAAATAAAGTATCAATGATTCTTGAAAAAGTAGGATTAAATGTTCCATTAAATAAAGAAGTAAAGTATTTATCAGGTGGAGAAAAACAAAGATTAAGTATTGCTAGAGCAATTTTTCATAATGTAAATGTAATATTTTGTGATGAACCAACTGGTGCATTAGATCATCAT
>CAZOAE010000187.1:0-1647 GCA_964577725.1 uncultured Erysipelotrichaceae bacterium
TCACGATATTTAACAATTTTATCAGCCAAAGCAGTAGAAATATAATTTAATGTTGCTAATTGAGTTGCACTTGCGGTATTAATATTTATTTTTTCAGCAACAGTAGTAACATCACATTCTTGCTTATAAATAGATAATGCTGGAACATAAAAATAATCGTGTGATCCAATTGAAACTGTGGTATTAATCGCTTCTTTATCCGCACTTTCTAATAAACCACCACTTAAATCAATTAAATCTTGAAAAGTTTGAGAAGCATATAATTTATAATTACCTGGTAAAACAACTTCTCCTTCAATAGTAACTGTTATTTTATTTTCTGTTTCTACTGATGAAATATTATTTGAATTAGATATTTCGACATTTGGATCAATCTGTTGAAATATTCCAATCCCAATAAACAAACATACTAATGAAATAATAATAATTTTAAACATTTTTTTTACCCTCCTACTTATTTATTAGGTAAAAAAAATTATTTTATTTAAATTTATTGAAAAAAAATTAAATTTTTTCTATATTATAAGAGCGACTTATTCTTAGATTAGCAAATCTCCAATGCTTTTCCCAGATTAAGTTAAGTAAATAATAGGAGGAATGTTGAAATGGCATTAAGTAAAGAACAAACTGCTGCAATTGTAGCAAAATATGGTGAAAACGAAAAAGACACTGGTTCAACAAAAGTTCAAATTGCAATCTTAACTGCAAGAATTAACGCTTTAACTGAACACTTAAAATTACACCATAATGACGCTCACACAAGAAGAGGATTATTCGTTCTTGTTGGAAAAAGAAGAGGTTTTCTTGATTACTTAGCAAAAAAAGATTATCAAGAATACAAAACTTTAATTGCGGAATTAGGAATTAGAAAGTAAATTGATAGGCTACTAAGCCTATCTTTTTATTTATTAATAATTGTTTTTAAATCCTAACATTTATATAATATTAATATGAAAATAGTTAATCTCGCTGATAGACAAGGAACAGTAAAGCAAAAAAAAATCGGTTTTTCATTTTTATTTTTTATTTTTGGTCCTTTTTATTTAATTGCTAAAGCAAGAATAATTTTTGCTATTTTTCTATTTGCTATTTATTATTATTTCTTACCAATAAGGGGAATGTATCGAATAAGCAATTTTATTTTAAAAACTTTAAATATTGAAAATGCCACTTTTATAAAAGATTTTTTAACTTTTTTTAGAAATGATAATGCAAAATATATTGGTATTGCAATTATTATTATTTTACACATTATTATTTCAATATTTATTGAAGCATTTTTATTAAGAAAACAAATAAAAAAGAAAAAACTTTTACCAGTTACTGAAGATGATGCTAGAATTCTTATTTCTTATCATATATGTAATACTAAAATCGAACTTGCTTCTTCTCGCTTTGAAACACAAAAAAATGATGACTATTTAATTAATAAAAAAGTATTAGATTTACCTTATATCATAAATGAAGTTGATAATTCTAAAATTGCAACTTTTAAAAGAGCAACTATGAGAAAAAAATTAGAAGAATTAAATGATTTATATTCTTTAAATCAAATAACTAGAGAAGAATATGAAATTAGAAGGGTAAAAATTAAAGAAGATTATAAATAATTTTTAATTAATTCAATAAATTCTTCAAAAATTATTT
>CAZOAE010000188.1:0-1646 GCA_964577725.1 uncultured Erysipelotrichaceae bacterium
ATAAAAAATGATAGTTTTAAATCATAACCTAATATTATTTCATCTTCAAAATAAGAAGATAAAATATAAAAAGAATCTTCATCATTTTGAACAAAAGAATTATTTTTTCCCCTTAAAGGAATATTAAAAACATTATTATGAGTTAAAAATAATCTCAAATAAATATTATCTAATCCATTATTAGTGACTTGTTTTAAAATGAATATTCCTTTATTTGTTTTAATTTTATAAATATTTTTATCTATTAATATTTCACTTATTATTTTTAAATCATATTGTTCTAATATTTGATTATGCATTTTTCTTAATTTGAATTAAACAATTCTCTTTTATTTCTTTATCATTATTATTTTTGATAATTTCTTCTTTTGTTAAATTAAATTTTTTAGCAATTTCTTCAATTGTTTCATACTTTTTTACTCGATAAAATAAAAATGATGATACATATGTTTCTTTTAAAATATCTTCTTTTTTAACTATATTTTTATCTTCTATAATTTCTACTTTTTCACTTTTTTCTTCAATAATTGGATCAATTAATTTAATTTTTTCATAATAAGATTCATCTACTTCTTTTTGTTCTCCACGAGATAAATAATTTCTTAATTCATTTTTTAAATCATCATTATCTAAAATACATAAATTATCAAAATTAACATCAGTTCCACATATAATATAATCTATTACTAATAATAATTTATTCTCATTTTGTTCAAATTTATAATCATCAATTTTAATTGTTAATTCTTTTTGATGATATTTTTCTTTATTTAAAGAAAAGTTAAAACTTTTTTCTTTATGGTCACAACTATTATCATCTAAAATTAAATCAATATATAAAACACCATTACAAATTATTTCATTTACTTTATCAATTGTATCTTTTTGGTCTGCAATAATAACATTTACAATTTTTTTATCATTATAATCTAACTCAATTTGATATTTTAATTCAATTTTATCCATTAAAAAACCCCCAGTACTAGATAATATGACTGGGAGTTTACTTTTATTCAATTATAGAAGATATTTTAATTTTAATATCACTTAAATAATTATTGTTATTTATTGAAGCAAAAGAATAATCATTGATTTTATTTTTATTAACTTGTTTTATTAATTTTGCTTTATCAGTTTGCTTTAATTTATCACATTTAGTAAATATAATTGAAACTTTAAATCCTAAATTTTTAATATAATCTATTACATCAAGTTCATCATCAGTGATTTCCCTTCTTGAATCTAATAAATAAAATACCATTTTTAATTTAGGATTAGAAGAAAAATATGAGTTCATCATAGGTTCAAAATCATCTTTTTCAAATGCTAGTTTACGATAACCAAATCCTGGAACATCTACTAAATAAAATTTATTATCAATTAAATAATAATTAACAAGTTTAGTTTGTCCTGGTGTTTTAGAAACATATGCAAGATTCTTTTTATTTGTTAAAGCATTAATTAATGATGATTTTCCAACATTTGATTTACCAATAAAAAGAATCTGCGGCAAATCATTTAAGTGATCTTCTTCACTAAATGCTGATTTAATAAAAGTTGCAGTATGAAAATTAATCATTATTAATCAACCATACAATGTTCAAGTGCTTGATGAACATCATTAAGTAAGACAAATTCGACATTAT
>CAZOAE010000189.1:0-1596 GCA_964577725.1 uncultured Erysipelotrichaceae bacterium
GATGCTAATAATGATAAAGAATTTGCTTCTATGGATGCTATGAAATATTGGAAAAAAGTTGATTGGTATAATGGTGGTATGGAACATACTGCAAGACATTTACTATATGCTAGATTTTGGGTTCAATTCTTATACAACATCGGCCTAGTTCCTAACAAAGAAATGATTTGGACTAGAGTTAGTCATGGTATGGTATTAGGCTCAAACAACGAAAAAATGAGTAAATCTAAAGGTAATGTAATTAATCCTGATGATATAGTTAATGAATTTGGTGCTGATACTTTAAGACTTTATGAAATGTTTATGGGAGATTATACTCAAGATGCTCCTTGGAGTACAGATTCTTTAAGAGGATGTAAACGTTTTATAGATAAAATAATTCGTTTAAAAGAAAAAGTTGTAGATGGAGAAGCTTATTCTCCAAAACTTGAATCTTTAATTCATAAAACTATTAAAAAGGTACAAAACGATTTAGTTAATATGGCATATAATACTGCAGTTTCAAGCTTAATGATTTTGGCCAACAGCTATGATGAGCAAAGCACTGTTACTAAAGCAGATTATAAAGTATTATTAACATTATTAAACCCTATTGCTCCACACATTACAGAAGAACTAAATGAAGAATTAGGATTTAGACCTATTTGTGAATCTAGTTGGCCTGTATATGATGAAACTAAAACAATTGATAGTGAAATTGAAATTCCTGTACAATTTAATGGAAAATTAAAAGCTACAATTACAGTTCCAATGAACTCAGATGAAGCTACCGTCAAAGATGTTGTCCACAAAAATGAAACAATATGTGGATTACTTGAAGGAAAAACAATTATTAAGGAAATTTATGTAAAAAATAAAATTTATAATATAGTTGTTAAATAAATTAAATACTCAAAACACAGGTATGGCTAAAGAATAACCATACCTGTGTTTTTTAAACATATTCCTCAAACATTCTTATTGGATTATCTGCCTCAAGAATTTCTTTAATTTGATAATATTTGATTTCCTCGAAGATACTAATTAAAGTATCTATAACAATATAATTCAATAATTTTATTATAGCCTTAGTTGCTATATTATCATCAATCTTTCTATAGGCTCTTCCATTATTTAATGTTGTAGATATTCTGTTTTTCTTAATTGTTGCTAATAAAACAACAATCTCTTTTTCTTCGGCATCAGTAACGTTCTCTAAAATATCCTGTACTTGCCGAGCTTCTACTCTTATAATCATATCCTCGACATTTTCTACCAAAAACGTGTCTTCAACCTTTGTAATTGTTGTAGTTTCTATATTCATAGAAAACCTCCTTTCAAACTATTAACCTTCTCCTACAAACAGTATTATACACGTTTTACATAATTTTGTCAAATTATGTCATTTTATAATATTTTCTATAGATTCTTCTCTCATTTCTTTTATTAGTTTGCAACTTTTATTTAATTTTTCTTGTTCTTTTTTATTAAGTTCTAAATGTAATAATTCTCGTACTCCATTTTTATTAATTATTGCTGGAACACCTATATATACATCATTTTGCTTGTATTCTCCATTTTCTAAATATGTTGATACTGTTAAAATAGAATTTTCAT
>CAZOAE010000190.1:0-1585 GCA_964577725.1 uncultured Erysipelotrichaceae bacterium
ATCAAGCATAGATTTTATTTGTGCAGTATTTAACATTTTAAATATTTTTTCTAGTTCATCTTCTGTATTCATTGATATTTTATATCTTATTAAATTTAAACTAATATTATAAAAGCATTGTACTAACTTTAATATATTTAATGCTATTCTTCTTAAAATTCCTAAATTTTTTGCACCATTTTTTTCCAAAGTACTATTGTTATCTTCTTTAAATATAATATCTAATGGTGCATGTAAATTATTTTCTATCCCCCAATGTTTTCTTACTGCATCTGCAAAAATTTTTACATCATTTTCAAAACTTATTATAAAGAATCTTTCTTCAATAGTTTTTTTATCATTATTAAGTGATTCTATTGTCTTTTTTTCATAACCTATTGATTTTAATTTTTTCCAATCATTACAATTAGTTATCCATTTTATATCATTAGTAATATAATATTCCCGCTTAATTATTTTACTATGTGATTTTTCGATTTCTTCATAATATTCTAAATCATTTAATAAAGAACTATCATGAAAATAATCGCTAACTTCTTTATATAAAGTTCCTTGATTAGCTTTTAGTGCTAAAACATATTCTCCTTTTGCTTTTGCTATAGCTTTAACAGTTTCTTTTTGGGTATTTAAAGCATCTGCAGTTATAATTGAATCACTTAAATTTAATTGCTTTATAAGTTCTGGCCCCATTGGTATTTCATTTGATTTTTCTTTAATAAAATCTTGAACTATGGTCATACCATAATCATGGGAAAATATACTCATTACATTTGCTGGAGGTATTTTATCTGTTGTTATTTCACTTCTAGAACTTCCATTTATTGTTTTTCCATCTATACTTTTAACATCTTTTTCATTATTATTTTTAACTAAATTATTTATTAAATTAATTAAGTATTTAACAGTACTATCATATAGTGAATGTGGATTAATGATTGCAATAACTCTTTGAATCGTATCATGTGATGGTATACCAGATGGTAATTCTAAAAAAGTCTTTAACCAGTCTTCATGTGCTACTGCAAAGTAATATATTTCATTCCAAGTATTAGCATTTGCAAGTAGTGCTAATAAAGTTATAATAACTATATCACTCATTTTATATTGTTCTCTAGAATCGTTTAATCTTTTTGAAATTAATACAAAATTATTTAAAGTACTTAGTTCAATTTCATCATAATTAATATTTATATTTTTTACCATTTTTCTTATTTCCTCTAATTTTTTACATTTCTTTGCCATATATAACACCTAATTTATCCTTCATATATATAATAACACAAAAACGCAAAATTTCTCATGCGTTTATCCTGTTTACTTTCACCTCTTTTCATTTAGTGCTATCAATTATAGGAGGTGATTTTTTTATGATTGATGTTCTTAAGCAAAAAAGGTTTTTCTCAATAAGATTAAAGAAAGTGAGGAAAAATATGAATCAAAAAATCTTAAAAAATATATTTGATAATTTAGAGGTTTCCCCAAGTTTGACAGTTAGAAAGATAAAATCTAGTTTAAAGGCTTATAAAATAAGTTTTTTTTAAGTTTATGTATCATTCGTAATTTTCGTAGTATTTGCATTTAAAAA
>CAZOAE010000191.1:0-1580 GCA_964577725.1 uncultured Erysipelotrichaceae bacterium
GATGTCATATCATCTGGATAATAACTTTCTCCATTTGGTAAAACTGATTTTATTTCATTTAATAAATAATCGATATTAAAATTATCTTTACAAGATATTTCGATTAATTTTGCATCTGGAAATAACTCTTGATATTTATTTTTTAAATTTTCAATTAAATATATATTAGTTAAATCTATTTTATTAAAAACAATAAATGTTGGTATCTTCTTTTCAAAACGATCTTTTAATTCATAATCAATATCACTATAAGGATTTGATGAATCAATTAATATGATTAAAGCATCAATATCAATTAATGAACGAGATATTTGTTTATTCATATAACTATCTAATTTTTGATGAGATTTAACAATACCAGGCGTATCAATAAAAACAATTTGTGATTCATCATCACTATATATTCCTTGTATTGAATTTCTCGTTGTTTGGGGTTTATTTGTAGCAATAGATATTTTCTTTCTTATAATTAAATTTAATAATGTTGATTTCCCAGCATTAGTTTTTCCTACAATTGATACAAAACCTACTTTTTTCACTTCGTTAAATTCCCTTCATTAAAACTATATGGTAATAATTCTTTAATTGATGTTTTAATATAATCACCTTTTAAATTACAACAATAAATCGGTGCTTCAACATTAAATAATTCACTAAGCACTTGTCGACAAGAACCACAAGGAGTAGTTATTTCATTTGAATCAGCAACAATACATAATTGAAGATAATCTTCTTGTTTATAACCTAATAGATGTGCTTGAAATATTGCATTTCTTTCAGCACACATACATAATCCATATGCAGCATTTTCAATATTCGCACCATAGATTAACTTTCCATCTTTACACTCAATAACTGCGCCTACTTTAAAATTTGAATATTTAGCATATGCTTTTTCTCTAGCGTTAATCGCTTGTTGTAATAATTCATTAAATTCTAACATTTTTACCCCTTACAATTTCATTATTTTCATTATTTCATTTTGTATTCCAAACATTTCTTTTTCATCATCTTCATTCATATGGTCATACCCCAATAAATGTAATAATCCATGTGTAAAAAGAAAAGCCATTTCTCTAGTAAAAGAATGTCCATATTCTTCCGCTTGCATCATTGCTTTTTCTGGTGAAATAATGATTTCCCCTAAAGTTCTAGGCATACCTTTATTAGAAAATGTCATATTATCTTCGAATGCAAAAGAAATAACATCAGTTGGTCTATCAACATTACGATATTCTAAATTAATTGAATGGATACTACTTAATGAAACTAAACTTACATCAAAAATCACATCATCTTTAATATTCAAATAGTTAAATATTATTTGAGATAGATTATAATAATATTCTTCATATTTATTATATTCTTCATTTATTTGATTAGAAAAAGTCATTTCAATGTTCATAATTTTTACCTAAAAAAATTATAACATCTTTTTTAAATATAAAAAATGATATTATTCATCTTTTATTAAAAAATGAAGATTAATTTTTTTAATTAAATTAATTTTACTATTTTTTAAATCAATAATTTTTTTCATTTCATAGAAAATCACTAAATAAATAATCGTATAATAAATT
>CAZOAE010000192.1:0-1571 GCA_964577725.1 uncultured Erysipelotrichaceae bacterium
TAAAAAAACTTAAAAATAATTATATAATTGTAACTCCAAATTTAAAAAAATCTTATCAAAATGATAACAGATTTATTGAATGTAATTTAGCAAAAAAAATTGAAGAAAATGATATTATTGAAATAATTAAAGAAATTAAAAATCTTAATTATGAAAGAAAACTATTATTAGGGTGTACTCATTATCCTATGGTAAAAAATTTATTTCATCATTTTTGTTCATCTAATATAGTTTCATATGAAGAAGATTTTATTAATGAATTATCTAATAATGGTAATATTAAACTATTTGCTCGTGATTATGAATATCAAATTTTAAAAAAATATTTTCCAAATATTAGCATAAATAAATATGAATTATCATAAATAGGTAATGGAGTTGATAATATGAAATTTAATAAAAAAGAAGAAATCCAAGATCCTATTGTTTATTTGAATAAGAAGAAAAGCCACAAATTTGTTTTTTTTACTAAATGGGGGCAAAAAGAATTATCGAGTAAAAGTAAAAAAGTGTTAAGAAAAGTCGGTTTAATTTCTTTACCAGTTTTAGCAATTTGCTTAGGTACGACAATTGGAATTATTACAAATAATAATGCTCAATCAAGTGGATTAGTAAATGAAGTAGTAATTGATAATAATGTTACTAAAAGAAGGGTTTATCTTCTTTCAACAGATAATATGACAGTTCCATTAACTGTTTCATTAGATAAAAAAAATAATGTTTATGAAGAAATGCTTGATGTTATTAATTTATCTAAGGTTTCATCAAAAGCAAGTAATGAATATATTCATGGATTTATTAATGAAGACGCAACGGTTACATCATTTACTATCAATGAAAATAATAATTTAATGGTTGATTTTTCTACTTCATTTTTTGAAAATGATAATTACACTGAAAGTAAAAAAATTGAAGCTTTAGGGGCTAGTTTACTTCAATTTGATAATATTGATTCAGTTTCATTTTCGATTAATGGAGAAGAATATAAAAGTAATATCGATAGCACTAATCTAAATAAATTTTATCAAAGTAATTCATTAATTGAAAATAAAGAATTAGTTACGGTTTTTTATGAAAGAAAATATGGTGATGATAATTATCTAGTTCCAATTAGTATGTATGCTGAAAAAGGTAATTCATCTAATATCACATTTGTTAATGCTTTATTTAAAAAATTACCAAGTAAATTAATGTTAAATAATTTAGATATTTATAACCATATATCTAGTGAACAAACTGAAAAAAGTAATTTTTCTTTAACAGTAAATCAATCTGCTTTAATTGATGAACAAACTGTAAATAAAGAATTGTATGAAACTATTTTATTATCTTTGGATTTAATGAAAAAAGATGAAAGTGTATCTTTTGAAATTGAAGGTCAAACATTATCGGTTGAAGGTGTCTATGCAGAAGAAAGTATATCGGTAGGATCAATTTATTATAATGAGATTGAATTATAATCATAAAAAGTAAAAAGTTTTATAAAATAGATTGATTTTATTTTTAATAGTGATATTATAATCTCATCTTTAACAGTAAAATAATTAAAAAAAGTTTGAATAAGCCTAAAA
>CAZOAE010000193.1:0-1534 GCA_964577725.1 uncultured Erysipelotrichaceae bacterium
AAAATCATTTGCTAAATCAACATTTATTCTTTCTACAAATTGTTCTGGAGTAAATGTTCCATCACTACCAAAAATTGTTTCTCTTGCTAAATAATATCTAACTGCGTCTAATCCATAACGCTCAATAAGTGGATAAGGATCAACAACATTTCCTTTTGATTTTGACATCTTTCCATCTTTCATCATTAATAATCCATGAACAAATACTTTATCAGGAACTTTAAGACCTAAAGACATTAAGAAAATTGGCCAATAAATAACATGGAATCTTGTTATATCATTTCCAACTAAATGGACAATTTGAGTATCTTCTGCCCAAAATTTATTAAATAATGTTTCATCATTTGATAAATAACCTAATGCAGAAATATAATTAAACAAAGCATCAAGCCATACATACACTACATGTTTAGGGTTTTCATCTATTTGTATTCCCCAAGAGAATGTTGTTCTTGAAATACATAAATCTTCTAATCCAGGTTTAATAAATGAATTAATCATTTCATTCTTTCTTGATTCTGGAGTGATGAAATTTGGGTGTTCATCATAAAACTTCATTAATTTATCAGCATATTTGCTCATTTTAAAGAAATATGCTTCTTCTTTAGCAGTGTGACAAGGTCTATTACAATCTGGACAAAGATGTTCTTCTCCTTGAACTTGAGAATTTGTCCAAAATGATTCACAAGGAGTACAATACCACCCTTCATAATTGCCTAGATAAATATCTCCATTCGCTAACATTTTTGAAAATACTTTTTTAACAACTTTTTCGTGTCTTAATTCAGTTGTTCTAATATAATCATCATTACTTATTTGTAATGTTGACCATAATTTTTTAATTCCTAAAACAATTTCATCAACGAATTCAATTGGAGTTTTGTTATTTGCTTCTGCATTTTTTTGAATTTTTTCACCATGTTCATCTGTTCCAGTTAAGAAATATGTTTCATCTCCAATCATTCTATGATATCTAGCAATAACATCAGCAAGAGTTGTACAATATGCGTGACCAATATGAAGTTTAGCGCTAGGATAATAAATAGGTGTTGTTATATAAAATTTTTTTGCCATATAAAACCTCTTTTCTTAAAAAAAACCGTCCACATAGGACGGCTTTGAATTTACTTAATTCCGTATTTTTTATTGAATTTATCAATACGTCCATCTGTTTGAGTAAATCTTTGTTTACCTGTATAGAATGGGTGACAATTAGCGCATGTATCAACACGAATTTCTTTTAAAATAGAACCTGTTGTGAATGTATTACCACAAGTAACACAAGTAACCACGCACTTATTATAGTCTGGGTGTATTCCTTTTCTCATAATTAACTCCTTCCGCCTTAAACCTCAGTTGTGTTTAAAGAAAGCATAGTAAGGATACCAAAAAAAATAGAATTTATCAACTATAAATTAAAAAATTGTAATTGTTATTAGGAAAAGTAAATACAAATTAATTAAATATGATATTTATCTCTTATTCACAATAACATTAATTAAATTAATAATAATTTCTTTTTCATCATTATTTA
>CAZOAE010000194.1:0-1533 GCA_964577725.1 uncultured Erysipelotrichaceae bacterium
CAATTTTTAGGTGGAACAGAAAAGCCAGATGTTGATTCTATTGAAGGATTATCTCCAGCAATAGCAATTGACCAAAAAACAACATCACATAATCCAAGATCAACAGTGGGAACAGTAACTGAAATTTATGATTATTTAAGGTTGTTATATTCGAGGATTGGCGTTCCTTATTGTCCAATTCATAATGAAAAAATTGTTAAATTTACCACAAAACAAATGGTTGATATTGTTTTAAATAAACCTATTGGAAGTAAAATTCAAATTTTATCTCCATTAGTTAAAAATGAAAAAGGAACTCATAAAGATACTTTAAATAAATTTCATTTAAAAGGATTTGAAAGATTTAGAGTTGATGGAGAAGTATTACGTTTTAACGAAATAAAGGAATTAGAAAAAAATAAAAAACATTTTATAGATGTAGTTGTTGATAGATTAATTTTAAAAGAAGATTCATCTTCAAGAGTTTTTGATTCTATTAATATTGCTCTTGATGTAAGTGATGGATATGTAGTAATAAAAGATGAAGAAAAAGAACAATTGTTTTCTTCAAAAGCATCTTGTAAGTATTGTGGATTTTCAGTTCCTGAATTAGAACCAAGATTTTTTTCTTTTAATAATCCACTTGGTGCGTGTCCAGACTGTGGTGGTTTAGGAATTAAAAGAGAAGTTGCGGAAGATTTATTAATTCCTAATGAAGATTTATCTATTAATCAAGGAGCAATTTTATATTTTAAAAATCAAGTAAATGGTAATAATATTGAATGGCAAGAATTTAAGTATATGTGTGATTATTACGCTATACCTAGAGATCTTCCTTATAATTCATTAACAAGAAAACAAAAAGATATTATTTTATTTGGAACAAATGACTTAGTTCATTATCAAATAAAATCATCATCTGGAAATATTAATAATAAAGTTGGTTTTGAAGGAATTAAGACTAAGATTGATCGTTTATATCGTGTTACTGATTCTGTTTTTAAAAGAGAATGGTTTGAAACATATATGCGAGATAAAGAATGTACTAGTTGTCATGGTGCAAGATTAAATGAGCAAGTATTATCAATTAAAGTTGGTGGGCTTAATATTTATGAATTATGTTGTTTATCTTTAAAAGAATTAAAAATCTTTTTTGAAAATTTAAAATTATCGATTGAAGAAGAAAAAATTGCAAAACTTGTTTTACAAGAAATTAATAATCGAGTTCAATTTTTATTAAATGTCGGCTTAGATTATCTATCTTTAGCTAGAATGGCTGGAACTTTATCTGGTGGAGAAGCACAACGAATTAGATTAGCAACACAAATTGGTTCAAGATTAACTGGCGTATTATATGTTTTAGATGAACCCTCTATTGGCTTACATCAAAGAGATAATGATAAATTAATATCATCATTAAAACAAATGAGAGATTTAGGTAATACTTTAATTGTTGTGGAACATGATGAAGATACAATGTTAAGCGCTGATTATTTAGTTGATATTGGTTTAGGTGCTGGTGTTCATGGGGGAAATATTATCGCAGAAGGTACT
>CAZOAE010000195.1:0-1529 GCA_964577725.1 uncultured Erysipelotrichaceae bacterium
AAATTTATTATCAAGAAAAGTTAATCTTTCTACTTTTGTTAGAGTTGAAGAAAAATGGAGAAATTCTCCAACATATTTAAAAGAATTTGGTTATAGTGAAACTGATGAATGATGAAAAAGTAATTAAAGGTTATGTTTTAAAACAAATTGAATATGGTGAAAATGATTCAATAGTTTCTGTTTTAACTGAAAATGGAATTGTTACTTTTAAAGCAAAAGGAATTTTGAAATTAACATCTAAAAATAGAAGTAGTTGTTTAATGTATGCTGAAAGTGAATTTATTATAAATTCTAAAAATGATTATAATATTCTTCTTAAGGGTAATTTAATTAATGCGAATCAAAAGATTTATTCTAATATTGATTTATTAACTTGTATTGGTTTAATTGGCGAATTAATTTTAATTTTTCTTGGTGAAAATGTTAGTAAAACGATTTATTCTTGTTTTGATGCACTTATTAAAAGTGTAAATAATAATTTTGATATTTTTACAATTACTTTAATATGTATTGCAAATATTATAAAAGAAGCTGGATATGAATTAGATTTATCATCTTGTTATAGATGTGGTAATAAAAATAATATTGTTT
This sequence comes from uncultured Erysipelotrichaceae bacterium, assembly GCA_964577725.1. Taxonomy (GTDB): domain Bacteria; phylum Bacillota_I; class Bacilli_A; order RFN20; family CAG-449; genus CAG-449. The sequence continues at coordinate 592 of CAZOAE010000195.1, forward strand.
TTGTTGATTTTGAAAATTCTGGATTTGTTTGTTATAATTGCTTAAATAATAATGAAGTAGTTGAAGATATTAATTATTTAAAGACAATTAGATACGCTTTTATGGTAACAGAAAAAGATTATTTTCATTATGAATTTGAGAAAAAATATTCGATTAGATTAATAAAAGAATTAGTTAATTATTTAAAAAATAAATATGATTATAAAAAATTATCATCATTTGAATTATTTAATAAATTATTTTAAAATAATTATATAACACTTATAATAGGTTGACAATACGCTTTATGAGTATTAAATTATGTATTGTATGTTTTTAGGAGTATAAACAATGAAGGAAAAAAAATTTGAAACAATAGTAACACATTTACAAACAACAGGATTTGTATTTCCTGGTTCACAAATATATGGGGGATTATCAAATTCTTGGGATTATGGACCACTTGGTTCATTATTTAAAAATAATATAAAAGGATTATGGTGGCAAAAATTTGTTACTGAACAACCTATGAATGTTGGATTAGATCCAGCGATTATAATGAATTCAAAAGTATGGGAAGCAACTGGGCATATTGGTAATTTTTCTGATCCATTAATTGATTGTAAACATTGTAAATCTCGTTCAAGAGCGGACGATTTAATTGAAAATCAAACTGGAACAAAAGTTGATGGTTGGACAAATGAAATGATGAATGATTTTGTTAAGCAAAATAATATTAAATGTCCAGTATGTGGAGAAAGTAATTTTACTGAAATTAGACAATTCCAATTAATGTTTAAAACACATATTGGAGTTACTGATGATGCAAAATCTGAAGTATATTTAAGACCAGAAACAGCACAAGGATTATTTGTTAATTTTAGTAATGTTCAAAGATCTATGAGAAAAAAATTACCATTTGGTTTATGTGATATGGGTAAATCATTTAGAAATGAAAT
>CAZOAE010000196.1:0-1528 GCA_964577725.1 uncultured Erysipelotrichaceae bacterium
AATTATCTTTAACAATAACAAATTACTTATTCTCTAACACAATATATTCTAAAAAACATTACTACTTTTATTTATCAAAAATTATTGATGATTATGAAAACTATTCTTTTAATTCAAAATACTTAAATTCAATATCAAAAGAAGAAATTAATTATCTATCTTATGATAATAAATTTACTAATATCCCTTCATTTAGTATCACTAACTTACACTTATCTGCATCTAGTTTTCAAACATATAATGAATGTGGTTTTAAATATTATTTAAGTAAAATCTTATCTCTTGATTCATTTGAAGAAACATTATCAACTAAATTAGGTAATATTTCTCATAAAATACTAGAAAATTATATAAAAAATGAAACAACTGATTTAAGTGAAATAAAAAAAGATTATAATCTTACTCCTTATGAAAATATCATTATTGATTCACTAAAGCCATTACTAGATAAAATGTTAGAAAATTTTATTAACTTTAAAAATGATACAAAATTAAAAGATTTTATTTCTGAAGATAGTGATTATACTTACATCATTAATGATAACGCTTCATTAATAGGAAGAATTGACTTAATAATTAATAACAATAATAAATTTGCAATTATTGATTTTAAAACTGGTGATACAAAATTTGATGAAAGAAATGCTAAATTTGGTTTATCAAATCAATTACCAATTTATTATCTTTTAACTAAAGAATCTAATTCTCAATTTAAAGATAAAGAATTTTTAGGTTTTTATATTCACACTTTATTAGATAAAGATTTTTATAAAAATAATTTTTCATATTTACTACTAAACGGTATAACTTTATCTAATGAAGCACTTTCACTTATTAATGAAAACTTTATTAAAGCAAATCATAATAATTACCCTATTTATAACAAAAATGACTTTAATCAAATTATTGAAACAACAAAAGATTTAATCAATGAAACAACAGAAAATATTTTAAAAGGAAATTTTTCAATTAATCCTAAATTTATTGGTGCTTCAAATAAATCATGTCCATATTGTAAATTTAAAAACATTTGCTACAAAACATATAAAGACTATATTTATCTTCAAGATGATAAGGAGATTAACAAATGAACTTTACAAAAGAACAAACTTTAGCCTTTAAAGCCGAAGGAAATAACTTTCTAATATCTGCAGGTGCTGGATCTGGAAAAACACAAGTATTATCAGAAAGAGTAAGATATTTAATTGAAGAAAAAAATTATCATATTAATGAATTTTTAATTTTAACTTTTACTGAACTTGCCGCTGGAGAAATGAAACAAAGAATTAGAAAAAAATTAATTGATATAAATTCATGCGAAGCAGATAAAATTGATAACGCTGATATTTGTACATTCGATAGTTACGCTTTATCAATTGTAAAAAAATATCATTACCTACTTGATTTACCAAAAAACATTAAAATAATTGATTCTAATGTTATTAAAATAATAACAAAAAAAGAAATCATTAAATATTTAGATAATTTATACAATGAAAATAATGAAACATTAAATAAATTTGTAAAT